>JAFXIB010000056.1 GCA_017533505.1 Clostridia bacterium
ACTCCTGCATCGCCATAGTGTTCCCGAAACGCTTCGTAGTCAATTTGTCGGAACGTGTTTGTTAGCTTTAAAAAATGGGCTTGAATATTCTACTCCGTCATTAACTGCAGCACAAATTCGAGCAAGAATAAAAGAGGTGTTAGAGGATCTGCTTAATTCAGATATAAACAAAGCGGAAAAGCTTGCTTTGTTAAATAGAAATGTTTTGGGAGATCAATACATTCGCCAGCTCACTATTGCTGCATTTAGAGAAATACTCAAATTTATTGAGGATAATATTTTGCCATTTATAAACGACAAAAGCACATCAGTACAAGATTTATTAAATTTGTTCTTTGTTACCTTCAACAAGTATGTTGGTAAGGCTGATAAGAACCAAGCGTTTACTCCCGACCACATTACCGATTTTATGTCAAAAATCACAGGCATTAACAAACATTCTGTTGTGCTTGATCCCTGTTGCGGCAGCGGCTCTTTTCTTGTTCGCGCCATGACACAAGCACTTGATGATTGTGCTACTGCCGCCGAACAAGAAAAGGTGAAAAAGAATCAAATATTTGGCATTGAATTTGATGAAAATGTGTATGGCTTAGCTACAACCAATATGTTAATTCATTCTGACGGAAATTCAAATATTCGTCAAGGAAGTTGTTTTGCTTTAGCAGATTGGATAAAAGAAGCAAAACCATCTGTAATACTGATGAATCCACCATACAATGGTCAGCGTATACATTTGCCACAAACTTATGTATCAACTTGGGCTAAAGACAAGAAGGAAGATCCTTCAAAAGGACTTTACTTTGTAAAATTCATTGCCGATACTCTCAACTCTATAAATCATCAAGCCAAATTAGCGGTGTTATTACCCGTTGCTTGTGCAATTGGTACGAGCGGTGAAATTTCAAAGCTAAAAAAAGAAATACTTGTCGAGAATACCCTTGATGCCGTGTTTACACTTCCCAATGAGATTTTTTATCCCGGTGCAAGTGCGTCTGCGTGTTGTATGGTATTTAAGATTGGAACCAAACATGATGATGTTTCTAATCCTGACACTTTCTTTGGATATTGTAAAGATGACGGATTTAGAAAAAAGAAAAACCTTGGTCGAGTAGAACAAATTGACACGACTACCGGAAAGAGTAAATGGGTTGAAATAGAACGTCAATGGATTGAATTATATCGCAACAGACATGCCATGGATGGTTTTTCCGCTACTCATAAAGTAACAGGCGAAAGCGAATGGCTCTGTGAAGCATATATGAAAACAGATTATTCAAAATTATCAGAGCGTGATTTTCAGCAAACAATAAATGACTATCTTGCATACCTCGTTAAGGAGGGATATATTTATGAATCTTAACGTGGATACATGGAAAGAATTTCAATTAACAGACGTTTTTTCTATAAAAGGTGGTTTTTATAATAAAAAGCCTGAGCATTCCTTCGAAGGTCATATCCCGTTTCTTGCCTCTACTGAAGCAAACAATGGTGTCACAGAATACTATTCTTTGGAGGATATAAAAACTTGGGATAAAGTAGGAAATGTCGACAATACTCTTAGCAAAAAAATATATAAAGGCAACTGTATCGCAGTTACTGTGAATGGTTCTGTATGTAATGCGTTTTATCAACGTGAGGAGTTTACATGCAGTCATGATATTACAGTACTTTATCCGATAAAACACGAATTGACACAATTACAAGCTTTATTTGTTTGTGCGATAATTATGAAAGAAAAGTATCGTTGGAGTTATGGAAGAAAACCGCACAATGTGAAAAAGTTTGGTAAATCTATAATAAAGCTTCCGGTTGATGAAAAAGGGAAAGTGGATTGGAATTATATGGAACGATATATTAGTTCCTTAAACCATAAGCCATTAACAACTAAAGGGAAATGCAAATTGCTTCCTCTTGGCATTGACCTGTGGGAAGAATTTTGTTTAGGTGATATCTTTGACATTAAAAAAGGGAAACGTTTGACAGCGGAAGATCAAATTGATGGAGATACTCCATACATAGGAGCAATCGATTCTAATAACGGAGTAGCTAACCACATTGGCCAGACGGCTATCCATGAGGGTAATACAATATCACTAAGTTATAACGGTTCGGTTGGTGAAGCATTCTATCAACCTAAGCCTTTTTGGGCAACAGATGATGTAAATGTGTTATATTTTCGTCCAGAAAACAATGTTTTTTTCAACAAGTATATAGCCTTGTTTTTCTGTGCGGTTTTGCGTCAAGAAAAATATAGATACTCTTATGGAAGAAAATGGACGCTTGAAAGTATGCGGACAACCACAATAAAGTTACCAATCAAAAATGGAAAACCAGATTTTGAATTTATGGAGAATTATATTAAGTCTTTGCCTTACGGTGATAGAATCTAATCCGTTAAGTTCAAATCCCGTAAGCACTCGCCCGAAAATATCTTTTTTATAGCCCTTTCACAAAAAGAAAGCACGCACTTTTGCGTGTTTTCTTTTTGGCCGAGAGCGAGATACTACACCCATTTGCTTCAGCAAACTGGGTGCATTAGTTTTTGCACCAACTTGCTATGTTCGAATGATAGTTCGCATTTTCCCCATTATAGCCAATTACTTGGCATTTTGCTTGTGCAAAAACCTGGCGAAAGCAAACACTTGTGTTTGAGTGCATGACATTAACAGCCCCTTATTACAAGCTTTATCTCTATGTTTTTCCACTTTCCTCGCATGAGATAGTCTTTCGCTATTCCGTCAATACTGGGATTATTAAAGAAACATTGCCTATCACGAGCAAAAAGCCATATCCTATTGATTTAACAACCCACTATTGCATTATTTCTTGCGTTTTGATATAATATTATTAACAAATTGTGCTTAAAGGAGATGTTTATTATGAAATGCCCCTATTGCAACAAAGAAATGGAAAAGGGATATATTTATAAAACCGATTTGTTCCACAATTTGAAATGGTGTCCAGAGAAGAATGAAGGACATATTTTTGTAAACACAAAAAGAGATGTTAGATTAACTTATGATGGTCAAGTAACAGCTTATCGTTGTGAGGACTGCAAAAAGATAATAATTGACGAAAACACACTCAAGGCATAATTTATTTGATGATTTAGTTTGTTAAATCAAGGCACGCGAATGCGTGCCTTGATTTTTTTATTTTTTTGTTCGAAAACAAAATATTTTATATTTTGTAATCATTTGATTGCTATTTTTTTATAGAGTGCTATAATGCTTTGGGAGATTTGGAAAGATGATTGCTACTCTTGTTATAAGTGGACTTACTATTGTCGAAATTTTGCTTACTCTTATCCTAAAGCCAGCTTTGACTATAAGGGGAAAGTCCATCAATTTATATTGGGTTATTGCACTTGCTGGCGCACTTGCTTTGTTTATAACTGGTGCTATACCTGTCACTGAAGCATGGGATGGACTAACACGAGACACATCCGTAAACCCACTAAAGCTACTTGTTATATTTTTTGGAATGACAATCCTTTCCGTTTTCCTTGACGAGATGAATTTGTTTGAGTACCTTGCATCCTTTGCTGTAAGACACGCAAAGTCTACTCAAAAGAGCTTGTTCTTGATGCTCTATATTATGGTTTCTGCTCTCACAGCCGTCACCTCAAACGATGTTGTAATACTAACCTTTACCCCATTCATTTTGCACTTTGCAAAAAAAGTTCACATCAACCCGATGCCCTATCTCATAGCTGAATTTGTTGCAGCAAACACTTTGAGCATGACCTTAATAATTGGCAACCCAACAAACATTTATCTCGCAACGGGTGGCTCAATCGACTTCTTTGAGTACCTAAAGGTTATGCTACTGCCCAGTATCGTTTCTGCTGTTGGAGCTTACTTTATATTGCGCGCACTCTTCCACAAACAACTCAAAGAACCTTTGCATATAGTCCAAGACAATGTTGAGCTCGGCGACAAATTTATGCTTATCACTGGCGTTGCTCACCTTGTCATAGCCATAGTAGCATTGTCTGTTTGTCAATATATTGGCATCGAGATGTATGAAGCTTGTGGTGTCATTGTTGTCAGCCTTTTAGTTATAACATTTGTTTATCTTCTCATAAAAAGAAAGAGCCTTGGCATTTTCTTGAGGGTTGCCAAACGACTCCCCTATGCCCTTGCTCCTTTTGTACTATCTATGTTTGTGATGGTCCTTGCCCTCAACAAGTGTGGATTTACAGGTATCCTTGCAAACCTTCTCTCTAATGGCAATAGCGTGTTTATCTTTGGGCTTGCGTCCTTCCTTTCCGCAAACATCTTCAACAACATTCCTATGAGTGTGTTGTTCTCCGACATCATTTCACTTTCAGCCCTTACAGGCAAATCCTTGAGTGGCGCACTTTATGCATCAATAATCGGCTCTAACATCGGTGCATATTTATCTCCTGTCGGCGCGCTTGCCGGTATAATGTGGCTGTCCATCTTAAAGCGCAATGGACACCCCCTGTCTTTTGTACACTTTATCAAATATGGCGTGATTATATCCATACCAATCATGATACTTGCCCTTGCTACCCTACAGCTGTCACTACTTATTTTTTAACAAGCTTGTGGTATCAAAATCTCGTTGAGTTTTGGAACCTTGAAGTATCCTATGCATTATAATTACATAATGTTATTTTTTTGTTAAAGAGCTATTAAAAAAGGGATTCGCTTGTCGAATCCCTTTTCGCTGTTGAATATTTCTATTTGTTTTCTTCGTAGTATGTTCTTACTGCTATTGCAAGCTGGTCAGCACATGAAGTAGGCTTAAAACCACAACGATTGCCCTTGAGTTTTGATTCAATTTCCTCAACCGTCATTCCATCAACAAGCTTGGAAATTGCCTTTAGGTTGCCATTGCATCCACCCATGAAGGATACATCTCTGACAACATTGCCTTCCAAATCAAAGCTGATACTCATTGCACAAACGCCTTTTGTTCTATATGTATATTTCATTATAATTTCTCCACTTGTTTATATTTATATTTTAGAACATTGTTACTAAAGTTTCAAGTTTTTGTGATATACTTCTACTATGAAAGATGAGATATTACAAAAATTGCTATCCCTTGCTGATAACCCATACAAAGAGTTTTCTGCACCACTGCTTCCCACCATTCCTCGCGAGAACATAATAGGCATAAGAACTCCCATTTTGCGCGCCTATGCAAAGGAGCTAAAAAAGAAAGGTGGTTACGAGTCTTTTTTGCGTGAGCTTCCACACAAATATCTCGAAGAAAACCATCTTCACGCCTTCTTGATAGAAGCCCTGCCCTACCAAGAGTTTGCAAGGGAAATCGAACTATTTTTGCCACATATCGACAACTGGGCAACCTGTGATAGTTTGCGCCCTAAAAATCTCAAAAACAACTACGATAGCTATCTTTTGCTCATAAAAAGGTGGATTTCGTCAAACAAACCCTATACTATACGATTTGGTATCGGCATGCTGATGAGCTACTATCTTGATGAGCGCTTTGACGAAAGCTTCCTTTACGATGTATCAGCAATAAAAAGCGACCACTATTATGTAAACATGATGATTGCTTGGTATTTTGCAACAGCGCTCGCAAAACAATACGATAGCACTCTCCCCTATCTTCAAAACAAAGTGCTTTCTAAATGGGTTCATAACAAGACCATACAAAAGGCTGTTGAAAGCTATCGCATCACAAATGAACAAAAGCTTTTTCTCAAAACTCTCAAAATAAAATAAAGTTCAAAAAATTTCCAAAAAGCATTATAAAAAATAGTTGACAAGTTAAAATTTACTTGGTATTATATTTAGGCGTTAACCAAACGTTGGTATGGCGGCGTAGCTTAGTTGGTTATAGCGGCCGGTTCATACCCGGCAGGTCGTTGGTTCGAGTCCGACCGCCGCTACCAAACAATGGCCCCTTGGTCAAGCGGTTAAGACATCGCCCTTTCACGGCGGTAACATGGGTTCGATTCCCGTAGGGGTCACCAAGTGGAGGCATAGCTCAGTTGGGAGAGCGCTTGCCTTACAAGCAAGATGTCATAGGTTCAAGTCCTATTGTCTCCACCAAAAAAAGAAAGCAAGTCAATCGACTTGCTTTTCTTTTTGTTACTTAATAAAATTTAGTATCATCGCTCCGATGAACAATAAAGTACTTGCTATCATTGATGCTATGCTAATTATTTTGATTGCTTTGTGTTGCCTTTTTATATTTTCACCAATCTGAGCGTTTTCCTTTTCTACTCGCGAGCAAAGCTCATGCATTTTACTTAATGCCTGTTGACTTTCTTTTGCGAGGGAAGAAGTCATTTCATTTAAATACGATAAAAGATCCGAGTACTCTTGTGCATATTGTTGAGAAATCTTGGCTAGATTATAATTCAACTCTAAATTCAATTTGTTATTTAGTTCAGACCATTTTTTTTGAATCTGTTGCTCTGCATCACTAGTCCATTTCTCGACGTTTCCGACAGCTTGTTGTCTTATTAGCTCTACCTTGTGAAGAATTCTACCATTCATTTCACCAACATTATTTTCTATCTCTGTGTTGGTTTTATTTATACTTTCTTTCAAAACACTATCGATTTGCTTTGTTTTTTCTTTCAAGTTATTAATAATCTCATCTGCTTCTCTCACATTTTTTGCATACGTATCCAAGACTTGTTTTATAGCAACAATGTCTTGCTTAAGTGATGAAATTAAACTCAAGTTGTTTTCAAACTCTACAATACTTTGCGTTAATTCTTCTTCGTTTTTAAACATACTGGCCCTCCTAATATACTATTGCAAATAGACATAAGATAACTAAAATATGCGCTATCAAATTTTCCATCTTTATATAATTTCATTTTTGTATAATTAAATCCCATTTTATTTGTTAGAACCTCAATAATATTCCTTCTCAAAAGAATATTGGTTGGGTGGATCTTTTTCCATGTCGCATCAACAAAAACAATCAGTTGGTTTATGTCTAATTGTTCTAATATTCTAATATATCTATGCGTATAATTGTTTTCTTTATTAAGAATTTGTGACATCAAAATCATCAAATCATAATTTAAATTATAAGATAACAACAATAACTCTTCTGCCAAACTCCGCTTATTGGACAACATCTTGCTATTCATCTCTAATATTTCTTCAAAGTTTAATTTTGCAATGGCTGTTTTGCTTTCGTCTATTTCTATTAAATTGGTAGAAAAATAAGATGACAAAGCTATCCCTATTTGCCGTGAGCTCTTGTTTTTATTGACATTTATAAAATCTATAAGGTTGATTAATTGCTCTCTATGAAAATATAGGTATTCATTATAAAACCAATCTAGATAAACATCAACTATATCTTTTATAAAAGGGGCATTGATTATTTTGTTACAATACTCGGATGAAACGCTCATCTTATTAAAATAATTTAGGGTCTTTTCTTTAACGGTGTTAATGTTTATTATATCATGCAATTCAACTTGAAAGTAGCATGTATTATGAACCCCCGGTTTCTTGTATAGATACCAATTTTCCACCACCCCTATATTTTTCAAAATATAGAAATATGTTTGTGCCTTTTCTTTCCCTTCTGTTGAGGTTTTAATAATGTTTTTCAAAGAGTGATAATTAAAGAAAGATAACAATTCCTGCATCTCTATCAACATTTTATCTTTCAAACCAAATCTTCCAACGATCTTTTTCAATATTGACACTAAATTAGAAGGATGTGCTTCTTTCAACAATTGGATTAAACGAGATATATCCGTATTACAATTTATAAGTTCTCTATCAAAAGCATCCAAACTCTCCAAGCTCTTAAAAACAACAAAACTATTGCCTTTTTCGTTTGCTCTCGTAGCACGCCCTATCTCTTGAACAAAGTTTGCTTTTGAGATCGGATAACCATAGTTTATTATACTTTTTACATTTGGCAAATTAATACCAACCCCCATGTCAGAGTTGGCAACTAAAACCTGCTTTTCTTTTAAAAAATCTGCATATGAGTATGTATGAATTTCATCAAATCGGCTAATATTTTCATTGCTACTTGAAATTATTTCCCACACCTGATTGGTCTCATCAATGTTTTGCGTAAATACAATGACTTTATCCTTTGGGCTGGCATCCAACGCCAATGCATCTATGCAATTCAATACCGTAGAAAATATATGATCTTCTGTTTTACACTCCAAGAATCTAAAATTATATAAATCGGGATTAAATGTGATTGGTTTAACAACATCTTTTAAATCAATGGACAATTGATAAATTATGTCATTAATTGTTCTATAATTCGCCGTTGCAGTAAACCCAACACAATAGGCATTGTCCATAAAAGAGGCAATATTATACGCCAACACAAAATATGATGGCCTAAAATCATGGCTCCAATTACAAGCACAATGAATTTCATCCAAAAAAACATTGCCAATTTTATATTTAACATTGTAATCTATTAATTTCAAAATTAAACTTTTATATTTTATTTGTTCTGGCGTTAAATATATAAACTTATTACCAAATGTTAATTGCGTTTCTTCATCGCCATCTTCAAAAAATACATCTACTATTCCATAGCGTTCTTTTAAGTTCCTTACCTGGTCTTCTATAAGGATTTTTGTAGGACTAATAATGATTGATGGACTTGGCGACAATAGAGCAATCATATAAAAAATCAACGATTTTCCCGCGCCTGTTGGCAATATGCACATTGCTTTTTTTCTATTGATACAATGAATCAAGCATTCTAATTGGTTGGGCAAAAAAGAGTCGTATCCAAAAAACTCTTTTAGAAAATATCTCATTACATGTTCAAACTCTTTACTTTCGATATCAAAGACTAACCGAGGGCTAAACCAAACATTTGAATAAAAACAGTTGCTTCTCTTTTCTCTGTTTTTAATAATAATTCCTTCTTGTTTTTCTTTTAAATCAAAGTCAAGAGATATCCCGTCTTCTTTAGATAATATCAGGTCAACATAAAATTCATTACAATTACATATTTTTTCAAACAACGAAAAATAGTTTTTTATATCTTCTACTGCTAACAATAACTCACGATTATATTTTTCGCAATTTATATATAATTTATTATCTTGACAATATCCAAATCTAATTAAGCTCAATATTGCCATCTCTATTCTATATACACGAGAAACATTTATTTCATAACCTTTTTCAATCTTTTTATTCTCAAGAAATTGATTGCCTTTATATAGATTTGAACGTTGCAAAAAATTATATATCGTCGCATATATGGGGTTCTCTATCTCTTCGCTTTGGACTAAATTACAAATAGAAAACCCATAATCCTGATTATTTGTTCCTACAAAAATTTCAACTGAATCCTTTGTTTTTAATGGTTCATTGAAACTTTTGGGGGTAGCGTTGCTTCGGATAGAACCCTCTTCATCTATAAGGTATGCTAGACTTGCTTTTAACACAAACTCCACATATTCGTTATAACTTTCAATAAAACTTTCTATTTGGTTGCGATTAAAGACTATTGTTTCTTCTGAGTGCTTAATACGATTTGCAATGCTATTAAGAATCAAGATTTGATCTATAGTACCACTATATTTTATGTTTTGTGGCTGCATTTTTAACTTTTTTAAACAATAAGCCAACCCTTGCGTGGCATTGATAGGATCTAGCGAAAGGTGCCTTTTAGTTACCCTTTCACATAAAATTTGCAAGGTAATATAGGCGGTTTTTTCGCTTCTTATCACTTGCCTATAAAACTCTTTTTTTAAAATAGCAATATGTTCTTTGTCAATATATCCCATTTAAAACCACGCTAATTACTATGATATATATTATAGCAAACCATCAAATCAATTTCAATACATAAGGCTAAAAACCTAATGTTTGTTGAATATGTTTTTCAAAAAACATGTTATTTATCAAAGAAAAGCAAGTCAATCGACTTGCTTTTCTTTTTTGTTTTATTGCGCTTGTATTAATAGTAATAGCCTCTTCTTTCTTTGGCACTTTCTACCTTTTTCTCCAAAGCGTCCTTTTCCATATTGGCTTTCTTTTGGGCTTCGTTGAGTTCTGCACCATGCTTGAATATCAAAGCAAAAATGAGCATCATCACGCCTGTTCCAAGTGAACTTGCAAATGTGATTTCGGTTGAGCCTGTGCCTGCTACTTCGGGTGCAACTTCAGGTATGTTTGCAAGCAAAATTATACCTATTACACCTGCAACGAGTTCCATTACTATGGGTAAAACTATGGCAAGAATACCAACTTTCTTGAGTTTCTTTGCGCCTTCAAATGTAAATGGTGTTCCTTCATTAAGCTCAAACTTAAAGTATTTTGCCATTCTGTCACATATGATTACTTCGGTCATACAAGCAATAAATGCTACAATAATTACAAAATAAACCATTTCTATGGTAAGCATAAGTTCGTCATATACAACTTCGCCAAGAGTGATATTGCCCTCTTCGGTTTCTATTACCATATCACCAGTTGCATATAGCGCAACGCCACCTATGGCGCATCCCACCATACCAATGATACTGAACACAAGCACAACGATACTTAATACTCTACCGAGTCGCATTAGTCCTTGAATTGTTCCAAGTGTCTTTTTCATAATAATAGCCTCCTTTTATGCTAATACTTCACGAGTGAAGTCGATTGCCTTTTTCATTGCCTTTTTTGCTGCTGGCATCCATATCTTCAAGTGGAAACAATGGAAATTGTTAAAGATGTTTTTTGCCTTAAAGCACTCATACTCTACACCAAGCTCCTTAAACTTTCTCATAAGCTTCCTTGAATGTGGATTTGTAACAAAATCCAAGCCACCCATAACAACCAAAGTCTTTGGGAAGGTGTTGTCAATGGCTGGCAGTGGATTGAGATAGTCGGCATAAGCACTTGTTTTGACATCTCTTTTTCTCTTTACCCCAGCTATACCTTTGAGCATGGTATCTAATACTGGGAAGCGCATCCAAAACTCATCGAAATCATATGGTCCACAAAATAGCATTGCTCCCTTGAAATTGATATCAAGAGGCTCTACACCAAATTTTTGTTGCCAGTTTGTATCCTTAAGTGTAACCAATGTTACAGCACTAAGGTGCGCACCAGCAGAGTCCCCAGTTATAACCATTTTGTTCAAATCAAATTTGTATTCGTTTGCGTGAGCCTTAACCCATTTGAGAGCATCAAAAAGATTTTTGACTTCGTCGCCATATGTATATTTGGGTGTAAGCGCATAGTTGACATTTACAACAATGTTGCCAGCATCTGCAAATTGCAAACTGACACCCCTTCTAAATCGCTTGTCGCCAGTTATCCATCCACCACCATGGATGTTAAAAACAACCGGATATAATCCACTCTCCGGAAGTTTAGCTTTATCAAAAAGCACATCAAGCCTGCATATTTCTTGTAGGTTGTCGGAATAAACTATATCGTTTATTTCGGTAACATTTGGATAATTTAAGTTGTTTGCACCCTTATTTTTAATTAGGTCATCAATGTAAAAAGCTGTTGATAAAAATGACATTATATCTTCTCCATTCTAATTAATTTTGTACTCATGGGGGTAAGGATAAAGTAAGCTTTGTCCCCATTGGTTTTTAGTTCTTTATTAGACCAAACATCTGTTGCTTTATAGCCAGTTGGCACTGTTACCGAACAAAGTTTTGGCATGATACCTTTTGCTATGTTAAAGTATGCTTGGTATTCCGTATCTTCAACTTCTGCTTCCCAAACTGGATATTTGTTGTCTTTTTTGATAACTCTATTGTTTGTGGAATTTTGGTTGATATCGATGACTTCTTTTTGCTTAAAGAAAGCAAGGTCTTCTTCTTTGCTCTCTGGTAGATGTCCACCCATCATAAGTGGAGAGCGTAGCATTGCCCAAAGGGTAAGCATAACTTCTTTTTCTTTTTTGGTTAGGCGACTATCTCTTTCACCACCAAAGCCACCACATTTTAGAAGCCTACCAATTGGCAACATATCTGCATCGGGGAAATGACCTTCTCCAATATATGGAGCCCACTTTTCGGCAATAGGGAAGATGTCTCTCAAGTGTTTAGTGTTGTCCCACACATCATCCTTGATGCGCCATGCATTTGCGTATTTGATAAAATGCTCTGCTTGCTCAACCGGCGCACTCTCGTGTGAAATTGCACCTGGGGATAAACTGAGCACCATTGGTCTGCCTGTTTGCATAATTGCCTTGTGGTAACCTTCAACTTCTTTCATTCTTAAGGGCGTATAAGGACGAGCGGCATCATCAAGCTTGATGTAGTCCACCTCCCACTCTGCATATTGCTTGAATATGGAGTTGAGATATTCTTGTGCCCCAGCCTTATCCATATCAATACCCTTATTATGGTTGAGCCAATCACAATCTTCGCCCGAAATAATCATGTCAGCAGTTATTCCTTCCGTGCCATAAATTGGTAAACGATACTCAACTGCTTGGCGAGGAATACCACGCATAAGGTGTATACCAAATTTTAGACCCCTTTCATGACAATAGTCGGCAAGATATTTGAATGAACCATTCGCATTTGGAAATTTGGTTGGAGCGGGAATAGGTCTACCATACTCATCAAGCCAAAGCTCAACATCAAAGCGACCATTTTCAAATTTTTGTGATGGTGCATAGATTTCTCCCTTTACTGGATAAGACCAGCAAAAGTCTACAATGCAATACTCCCAGCCATACACTTTGAGATTGGTTGTAACATAGTCTACATTTTGCTTGAACTCATACTCATCTACTGCGTGTCCAAAACAATCGTAGCTGTTCCAACCCATTGGAGGTTTTAAGGCAAAACTGTTTTTATCCATATCTTACTACTTTTCAATCTTGATTTTGATTATGTTTACACTTCTTGCTTTGAGTGTAAGTTTTAGGTTGTCCTGAACATCAATTTCGCTCTTTTGAGGAACAACAAATTCTTCTGGTTTTCCATAGTATGAGAGCTTGTTTACAAGTTCATCGTCATCACAATATAGTTCAGTTAAGGCGCCTTTGCTTGCAAGTTCGGTTCCCTTGATTTCAAATTCCACATCCTTGGACCCTCTGTTTACATTTGCTACTTTGATGTAAACATACTTGTCGTCAGTAGTAATTGATGTAAAGATTCCATCCTCTTCGGGATTGTCTATCAAAAGATACTTTGGACCATAGTTGTTGGCATAAAGCTCTTGAATATGATAGTTGAGAGTCTTGAGTGTATACAAGCTGTTGAAGTTGATTAGGTTGTGCTTCCATTGCTCACCACCTACCCTACTAAACAAAGGTGCGTAGGAGCTAATTACAACGATATCAGCATTCCTTTCAAGGCCTGTTAGATATGCGCCTTCGGACAATGCAGAATAGTAGTTGTTGGGCATAACCTTATCGTTCCAAGTTTGGTTTGCTGCATACTCGCCAAGGAAAATCCTATTTCTTTCGCGAGGATATGTATCATACATATTTGCATGCTCTATGCACCACTCTGGCGAACGATAGAAGTGGTCGTCAACTATAACTTCTGGCCACTTGCCATCAAATGGAGCTCTGCGCTCTTCGTATTGCTCGTGTCCAAAACAGTCAAAACCAACCGTCCAAATAACTTCTATATCAGGATACTTTTCCTTTACCGCCGCCCTCATAATATCAAAGTTCTTGTTGTAGGTTTCGCCCCAGTTTTCATTACCAATACCAATCATCTTTAGATTGAATGGTGCTGGATGTCCTGCATCTGCACGGAGCTTTGCCCATGCGCTTTCCTCTGGGTTTCCATTAGCATACTCGATTAGCGCCAAGATGTTGTTGAGTCTTCTATCAAACTCTGGATCGCCTTCAGTTACCGTTTCATCGCATCTTGCTTGGCAAGCAAGTCCTGCATTTAGAATGGGTAGTGGCTCTGCTCCAAGGTCTTCTGAAAGTAGGAAATACTCATAAAATCCTATTTCGTTGGTTTGCATATAAGACCTGTCTTTTTGCCTTTCGCCCCAACAGTTGTATTTTGCGCCACGCTTTTCAACATCGCCAACGGTGATAGTCCAATCAAAGCTATTGTCCAAAGATAATCCTTCTACCAAACATCCTCCTGGGAAACGCACAAACTTGGGATTAAGATCGCGTAGTGCTTCAACAAGGTCGCGTCTCATCTTGCCACCACTCCACTTGGGATCACCCTTGCCCCAGTGGTCTGCGTCACCAAAATACCAAGTGTCTGCACAAATTGTGCCCTTTCCGTTTAGCTTTGCAACGAACCTTGCCATAGTGGTTTTTGTTGCAACAACACTACCTCTTACCTTTATCCATTCGCCCTTTTCTTCTGGAACATCAAGGCTTGCAATGCTGGAAAGAATGTTGCCTTCCATGTCTTCAACATAACACTCAAATGTGCCTTGATAATTTTTGTTGAGCAAGAACACAGATACATCATAAGTGTGTCCTTCTTTTATGCCAACACCTGGCTTTGTGGAATTGCGTCTTAAATATCTGCCACCATGCTCGGTTGAGTCGCCACCATTGTAGCCAAGATTTTTGAGAGTAAACTCGCCCTTGACAGCTATCTCCATATAATTAGGATTAAGTGGAGCAATTGGTGTTGCTGTGCCAAGAGAAAGTGAGCCACTTCCACTTGTTGCCCAATAGCGAAGATGGTCAGTATAATGAATTCTTGTCATAAATCTTCTGCGAGCATGGAAGATTTGATAATACAACCAATAAAAATCCCTTTTGAAGTCATAGCAAAAACACTCCATTGTAGGGTTGTTGATTTGGTTGTTGTTTATGCCACCATCAATAGAAAAGTTGATGTCTTCAAAGAAGATACCATATAGACGAGGGCTAATGTCCTTGTAGTTGTTTAGATTTGCTGAAATTTTCATACTTTCTCCTATTTGATGTGAACAAACTCCAATCCGTTAAGCTTTGCATAGAGTTCCATGTCGCTTGCTTTCAATGCTGTTGATACAACTGTGTGGTGTGCCCCACCAGCTTGTAGCCATGCTTCTGCACCACTCTTGAAGTCGGGCTTTAGGCGCCACATAACACGCGCAACCGGAAGTTTTGGCATGGGCTTTGGTTGCTTAACAAGCTCGATTTCGGCACATATAAGTCTCAAATGGGTGCCCATATCGACCAAACATACTGCGATGGCATCTCCTTCGATACCATCAAAAACAAGTCTTGCTGGTGGCTCTCTATCACCAATGCCAAGTGGATGAACTTCTATCTTTGGCTTTGTAGATGCTGCTGTTGGGCAAACTTCCAACATATGTGAGCCAAGCACAAGCTCCCTGCCTTTTACAAGGTCGTAGGTGTAGTCTTCCATAAAGAAAGTTGCGCCCTTTCTACCCTCTGCCATCTTCTTGAAAGCTCTGCCAAGTGCGGCAATTTTCCAATCTCCTTCTGCGCCAAAGCCATAGCCTTCTGCCATGAGTCTTTGGATAGACATACCAAAAAGTTGCTTCAATCCATGTAAGTCTTGGAAGTTTGTTGTGAGCGCAGTATAGTTGTTTTTATCAAGGAATCTCTTGAGCGCGATTTCATACTTTACTTGCTCCTTTACAGCGTCGATATCGTTTGTATTAAGGTCATACTTTGATGTGATTTCGTTGTAAAGCGCATCGGTTTCGGCATCGGTTACCTTGTTGATTTCTTGCACAATATCGCCAATACCATAGTAGTCAATTTGCCAACCAAGTTTGATTTGAGCTTCTACCTTGTCACCATCTGTTACAGCAACTTCGCGCATATTGTCGCCAAAACGACATACCTTGACCTTCTTGGAGCAATCAACACCAATTGCAACATCAATCCATTCGCTGATTTCATTGATGATATCTTCATCTTGGTAGTATCCTGCAACAGACACCCTTGGGATATTCAAGCGAGTAAGCACATATGAAAATTCTCTATCGCCGTGAGCAGATTGGTTGAGATTCATAAAGTCCATATCTATTTCATCATAAGGAAGCTCACGATTGAATTGTGTGTGCAAATGTAGCATTGGCTTTTGAAGAATCTTGAGTCCATTAATCCACATCTTTGCAGGGCTGAATGTATGACACCATACCATCATACCTACACACTCGTCATCATAGTTGATTTCTTTGACAAACTTGGTTGCTTCGCTTTCTGTTTTCACCATTCCCTTATAAATGATATCAGCGCGAGCAATTTTATTGTTGAGATACTCAACCATTTTGATGGAATCTGCTTCCACCTGTTTGAGAGTTTCTTCGCCATAAAGAAATTGGCTACCTGTGATGAAATAAATCTTCATATATTTCTCCTTGTATCGGTTTATTTTTTGTTGATATATACTCTCATATCGCTTTTACCACGGTTTGCAAATGCGAAATAAGGTATCATTTTAAGCGTTGCACTTTCTCCATTCTTGAAAGCCGAAACATCAAGCGTGTATGCATAGTATTCTTCGCTCCAGTCTTTGGCAATAGCTCCATCAAGTGGCACATTGTACTCTTTTAGTGAGCCGTTATCAATAGCCTCTGCAGAGTAGATGATTGGGCCATATTTGACATAGCAGGTTCCCCTGTTTGCAACCACTCTTTCATCAGCGTTTATGATGCGTGGAGAATAGTTAAATTCAATCTCTACTTTATACTCATCTTGGTCTATATCAAAGGTAATGTAGCCCTCTTCTTCTATATATGCTTTGCCCGCGCTAACACCTTCTGCCCACTCTGGTTTGCGTACTTTTAGCACCTTTCCTTGGGCTCCACAAACATCAATGTTTAGGCTTCCGTTTGCTGGGAACTTGGTGCCGAGAGTTATGTTTACATCTTTGTCACCAACTTTAAGTTTTGCCTTTGATGCAATATATTGATCAACATAAATGGTATCATCTTCTGTTGCGTAAACAAGGGAGCCAATACTTGCAATGGTACGAGTGATGTTAGGTGGACAGCATGAGCATGAAAAGTCTTTTTGTCTTGTTGCAACTGGATATCTTGCAATAACTAATTTGCGTTTTGTAAAGTCAATTTCAAGTGGATTTTCGTAGAAGAACTTGTCGCCAGACAAACTTACACCAGATAAAAATCCGTTGTAAAGCACCCTTTCAATAAGGTCTGCGTAACATGCTTTTCTCTTTGTTTCTTGCAATCTTCTTGCAAACAAAATGAGAGATATTGCTGCACAGCTTTCGGTATAAGCACGGTCGTTAGGAAGTATAAAATCTTCGTCAAAGCCTTCTGTCAAAGCCTTTGCTCCTATGCCACCAGTAACATACATACGCCTATCAACTATGTTTTCGTATATACACTCCATTGCGTAAAGGAGTTCGTCATCTTTTTCCAAACGAGCAATGTCTGTTGCTCCAGCATAAAGATAACAAGCTCTAACGCTATGACCTTCTGCTGTGCGTTGCTCTTTGAGTGGCAAAAAGTCTTGACCATAATATCCATCAAGCCAAGGATTAAGTCTGTTGAGAGATTTGTTTAGTCCCTTGTCGCCCTCTTTTGTACCCCTAACATAAATGAAGTATTTTGCCATTTCAAGATACTTCTTTTTGCCCGTTAGTTGATAGAGTTTGACAAGTGCAAGTTCAATTTCGGGGTGTCCTGGACAAGTAAAGGCTGTATCTTTGTCTATCAAAAATCTCTTTTCGACATAGTCAGCATATCTTTCAACAACGCCAAGAAGCTTATCTTTGCCAGTTGCATTATAGTAAGCAATGGCTGCTTCGATAAGATGTCCTAAACAATATAACTCATGGTCGGTACGATACTTGAAAACACTATTCTTACGAGTTACCAAAAAGTGTGCGTTGTAGTATCCGTCTTCGCGTTGGTTTTTTGCAATGTTGTCAATCAAGCCATCAATAAATTTTTCGGCCTTTTCATCCCTTTTCTTTTGCAAAAAGAATCCCCATGACTCTATGTATTTTGCGACATCGCTATCGTAAAATATATGTGGTGGCTTGCGCCAAAACTGCCAACTTTTGTAGGCGCATTTTGTTGCTTCAAAGCGTTTCTTTTTGATGTAGGCCTGCTTGATTGCAGGTAGACTTACTTCTCTTGTAACCTTTTGTCTTTGTTTCCAAAAGCCATCTAATAAGTCAACTTGTGAAAAATCTATATTTGCCATTACTTATTTTCCTTTTGACCATAGTATGCGTTTGCACCATGCTTACGATAGTAATGTTTATCTTGTAGATATTTGGGAGCCTCTTGTGCATCCTTGTTAAAGCGCAATGTCAATGCCGCCATCTTTGCAACCTCTTCCAGCACGATGCTGTTTTCAACAGCTTTTAAGCTATCTTTACCCCATGTGAATGGACCATGATTTTTGATTAGTGCCGCTGGACATGACATTACATCAATATTGTTTTTGTTAAAATGCTCTACTATAACAAGCCCACTATTGAGTTCATAATCGCGCTCAACTTCGTTTTGAGAAAGCGCGCGTGTAACAGGGATAGCCCCATAGAAGGTGTCTGCATGAGTGGTGCCATAGCATGGAATATCGTTACCTGCTTGAGCAGCAGCTGTTGCGTAGGTGGAATGAGTATGTACAACACCACCAATTTCTGGGAAGGCTTTATATAAAGCGAGATGCGACATCAAGTCAGAGCTTGGATTAAGCGTACCTTCTATTACCACGCCATCAAGGTCAGTAATTACGATATCGCTTGCTTGCATTTTGTCATATGCTACGCCTGATGGCTTGATTGCAACAACACCATTTTCTCTATCAATTTCACTTGCGTTGCCCCAAGTCAAAATGACAAGACCTGCGCTAACAAGGTCTTTGTTTGCTCTTAAAACTTTTTCTTTTAGTGCTTGATATTTGCTCATATTACACCTTTAGGATACACTATTTTTATTATTGGTTGCCGAAACCGTGATTATCTGGGTCACGGTATCTTCTCACACCATTGTTTAGTTTTCGAAGCGCTATCACTTCGTCATTTGTAAGCTCTACTTTTAGGGAGTCAAAGTTTTCTTGCATACGACTCTCTTTTGTGCTTTTGGGGATAACAGCAATACCTTCCATCATATCCCATGCAAGGATAATTTGTGATGGAGTTGCATTGTGTTTTTGCGCTATCTCTTGTATAAGGGGTAGTGTAAGGGCTTCCCCTCTCATAAGGGGACTCCATGCTTCCACTTGAATGTTCTCTTTTTTGAGATATTCCACAAACTCAAACTGTCTAAATTCTGGGTGCAATTCCACTTGATTTACATGTGGTTTTACCCTAACATAGGACTTCATTTCTTCTATATGATGTTCCTTAAAGTTGGATACACCTATCGCCCTCAACTTACCTTGTAGATAAAGGTCTTCCATTGCGCGCCAAGTTTCTTTTACATCTTTATGTGGCCAATGGATGAGTACCATGTCAATATAATCCACGCCCAAAAGCTCCATAGATTTTTGGATTCTATCTATGGTTTTTTGATATGTGTTAACATCTGTCCAAAGCTTGGTGGTGATAAAAATCTGCTCTCTTGGAATGTCGGTTTCCTTTAGAGCAAGTCCAATTCTATCTTCGTTTTCGTAAAAAACAGCAGTATCTATACGCCTATAACCTACCTTCAAAGCAGAAAGCACCGCAGACTTTGCATCAAATTCTCCTGTGATTTTGTAAGTGCCAAAGCCCAACATATCATAGCTTATACCATTTGAAAGTGTGGTTTTTTTCATATTCCCTCGCGTGCGCAATTAGTTGCGCGCATATATAGTAATTATAAAATAACAAAGAATATATGTCAATATGGATTTCTTGTAAATCCATATTGAACTTCAAACAATAATAAAACCCCACGGAGAAGCTGTACTTTATGCATTACATCTCCATGGGGTGTAGTTATTATAATTTTGTCACTAAATGATGCTTATCTCTTGGCTTTTTCTGCCTTTCTCTTATCGTTGATGATTTTCATCTCCACTTCTGTGATGAGTTCGCAATTGTTTTCTCTTGCCCAATCAACACAACCTTGAAGCACTAATTTTAAGAAAACGCGTGGTACTTTTACGAGAGTTTTGCAAGCTTCTTCGGAGAATTTGATTTTATCATCCATTCTATTTGCTGCGTACATTACTCCACCAAGGTCGGCTTCGCGCGCTGCTGGAATCTTCTCTGGAATGGGGCGCTTAAAACGAGTGTACCAGAAGTTTGTGCAATCTCTGTAACCATAGTCAACGGGTACTGGTGGGAACTCTGATGCCTTGACGCCATTGATAATAGAGTTATACCATCTTTCTTTCATCAAAATCTTGTCAATTTTTAGGATAAAGTGGCAACCAAACTTTGATGTGATACCATTGAAATCTTTGTATGGGGGCTCTACTCCTTCGAGTTGACCAATACGAGCTTTGTCTTCGTAGCCATTTTCCAAGCTATCATCCCAAGTACACTCAAATACTTGGAAAGCTTCCTTTACAACCTGTGGTCTTGCACCGTTTGAAGTATCAGCCAATCCGTCTTCCAATGTGAAAATACATTTTTCCATCTTTTCCTTGCTGGTTTCACCAGGGAAACCAAGACGAACGGTTTCTTTGAAATAAGACCTCTTGTCTGTTATGAAGTTGATGGCACACTTTCCTGTTCTCAAGATATTTTGTGCTGTGTTTGAACTGTTTCTGCACTCCAAAATCATTGCATAGTAATCTTTGCCTGCGATGTAATATGGGAATACAAGAGAATATGCACCAAGAGATGTTGATCCATCTTCTGCAAGCGTACTCATAAGCACGGTAGGCATGGGATAAAATGCTGATGTTTGATAAAAATTATCAACAATTCTTAAATCTTTAAAACTACTCATAATTTCCCCTTTATATTAATTTTATTGATTTTCTTTGATAAATGTTGGTATAAACCCAAAAGTCATACCTGTTTCTTCTTCCCACTCTTTGAGGTTTTTAAGGTTTGCTTTTAGCAACTCTTTGAGTGGTTGTCCGTCTATAACATCATCGTCTTCTGCCACAAAGTCAACTTTTATTATCTTTTTGCCGTCCTTGATAGCTTGTTTTACAAGCTCGTGGCCGGATAGGATATAAATGCTTTCGTCATATTTTGCAACTTGAATACCATCGCCTAACTCAAGATTTGTTGGATAGATGTTGATTGGTGCAAGCATCATGGTTTTTTCGCCCCTTTCAAAATATGCTTTTGCGCTTTCAAGAATAATATTGACTTCTTCTCTTATAGATGTGAGTGTAGTATCAAGAACTAAATCATAGTTGCGATAATCACACATTTTTGCATTATAAATCCTTTCATAGCGATCGCTTTCTACCTTACGACGATTGATTAAGCCAAGCATTGCATCTTCTTTGGTTGCATATTTTTCGGCAGCATCAACGCGATTGTAAAAAACTCTGTTTGCAGCAACTTCAGGGGAAACCAAAACATGTACTTTGAATGTATCTTTTACAAAATGCCATGCCATGCGTGAGTCAAAAACCACCTTGTTGCCCCTTTCCTTTTCGGAATACTCCACAAGCTTTGTGTCTATAATGGTGTCATAGCTGTGGTCTTTGTTGCAAAGTTCGTTTAGCTCAAGTGTGCTGATGCCGAGTTCGGCTGCATATTGGCGCTGGATTTTACCCGTGTGGAAAACATCAAAACCATGCTCGTTTTTTAAGATTTTGCAAATTTCACTTTTGCCACTACCAAGTTGTCCGTTGATGGTTATAAACATATTTCTCCTAAAAATCTTGCTTATTATAAAGGCGTGTGCCCGTTAAGGCACACGCAAAAGTGATTATTCTTCAGTTTGTTCGCTTATTTCTTGGCTGGGAGCTTGCTCCACAGCTTCTTCAACAGGTGCTTCGGTTTTTTCCTCACCATTTTCACCTACAAGCTTTGTTTCATCAAGGTCTTCGTGTGGAATGATAGCTGTTGCAACAATCTTTCCTTCGCCCTTGAGTCTCATAACTCTTACACCCTTTGTAGCACGACCAATCTTGGAGATTTCGTTGACTCTAATTCTAATCATGATGCCGGTGTCAGCAATCATAATCATATCAAGCTCTTCTTCTGGGTTGATAATCTTCATATTGACAACATTGCCGGTATTTTCGTCAAAGTTACCAGCCTTGATACCCTTACCAGCTCTGCCTTGCAAACGATATTCTTCAATAGCAGTTCTCTTGCCAAAGCCCTTTTCGGTGATAGTAACAACTTCGGTTCTGCCTTCGCGAACGATTTCCATGTCAACAACAACTTCGCCTTCATCAAGAGCGATACTCTTAACACCCATTGAACCACGACCAGTCTTACGAACATCTTGCTCGCTGAAGCGGATACACTTGCCTGATGTGCATGCCATCAAGATTTCGTTTTCGCCAGTAGTGATGTCTGCGCTGAGCATTTCGTCACCTTCGGTTAGGGTGATAGCAATCTTACCATTTACACGGATCTTTTCAAACTCGCTTAAAGCACACTTCTTGATAAGACCTTGCTTGGTTGCCATCACGATATAGCCTTCAGAGTAGTCGTGTACTGGTAGATATGCTGTAATTCTTTCGTCGCCGGAAAGTGGCAAAAGGTTAACCATAGCGCGACCTTTGGTTGCCCTTTGTGCTTCTGGTACTTCATATGCCTTCAAGCAATATACCCTACCAGTGTTGCTGAAGAAGAGTAGGTCATCGTGTGAGTGGGTAACAAACATCTTGGTAACAAAGTCTTCGTCCTTTGCCTTGTGTGCTGTGATACCAACACCACCGCGGTTTTGTGCTTTGTATTCCTTTACGCCAAGACGCTTAATATATCCTTGGTGAGTGGTTGTGATAACAACATCTTCCTTGGGGATAAGGTCGCCGATGTTGATTTCGCCAAGATCATAGCTGAGCTCACTCTTACGAGGATCTGCGTACTTGTCCTTAATTTCCAAGAGTTCTTCCTTGATGATTTCTCTTACTCTTTCTGGGCGAGCAAGGATATCGTTGTAGTCAGCAATAGCCTTTTCGATTTCATCAAGTTCTTCTCTAATCTTTTCTACTTCAAGAGCATTCAAACGAGCGAGCTTCATATCCAAAATAGCATTTGCTTGCTTTTCGGATAGTAGGAAGTTTTCCATAAGAGCGCTTCTTGCTTCTGGAGTATCCTTTGACTTACGAATGATAGAAATAACTTCATCAATGTTTGCAAGCGCAATTACCAAACCTTGTAGCAAGTGAGCGCGTTCGTTTGCCTTGTTGAGTAGATATCTGGTTCTTCTTACGATAACTTCATTTTGGTGTTTTACATAAGCATCAAGGATTTCCTTAAGGTTCATGATCTTTGGAGTACCATCGTCAAGAGCAAGGAAGGTGATACCTGTTGAAACTTGAAGTTGTGTTTGCTTGTATAGTGAATTGAGCACTACTTGTGGGCTTGCATCACGCTTGAGTACGATAACAATACGCATACCAAAACGGTCGGATTCATCTCTAACATCGCTGATACCTTCGAGCTTTTTATCCTTAACTTGATCTGCGATATTCTTGATGAGAACGCTCTTGTTTACTTGATATGGGATCTCTGTTACGATAATGCAGTTTTTGCCGTTGATTTCTTCGATATCACAGCGAGAACGAATGATAACGCCACCCTTACCAGTTCTGTATGCTTGCTTTACAGCAGCTCTACCAAGGATAAGTGCGCCAGTTGGATAGTCAGGAGCAGGAATGTACTCAATAAGGTCATCAACTGTGATGTCTGGATTGTCAAGAAGTGCTACGGTACCATCAATAACTTCGCCGAGGTTGTGTGGAGGAATGGATGTTGCCATACCAACAGCAATACCTTCTGCACCGTTTACCAAAAGGTTAGGGAATCTTGCAGGAAGAACAGTTGGTTGCATCAAGGTATCGTCGAAGTTGGGGCAGAAGTCTACGGTATCCTTTTCGAGGTCGCGTAGAAGTTCGCCTGCTATCTTTGATAGTCTTGCTTCGGTATATCTCTGTGCAGCTGCTGGGTGTCCATCAACTGAACCGAAGTTACCATGTCCATCAACAAGTGGGTTACGGATGGAGAAATCTTGTGCAAGTCTTACAAGTGCATCGTATACGGAGCTGTCGCCGTGTGGATGGTACTTACCAAGAACTTCACCAACGATACGAGCACACTTTTTGTGTGGCTTATCATAGGTGTTGCCAAGGTCGTTCATGGCGAACAAAATTCTTCTATGTACTGGCTTCAAACCATCTCTTACATCTGGGATAGCACGGCTTACATTAACAGCCATTGCATATGCGATGAATGATTTGCTCATTTCATCTACAAGAGGAGTGGGCACGATTTTAGTCTTGCCAAGTATCTCTTTAATTCTCTCTAAATCTAATCTTGATTTACTGCCTGCCATATTAGATATCCAACTCCTTTACAAGTTTTGCATTTTGCTCGATGAATGCTCTACGAAGCTCTGGAACTTCGCCCATGAGTAGACTGAAGATTTGGTCTGCTGCTTCTGCATCATCTACGGTTACCTGCAACAAGGTACGAGTTTCGGGGTCCATGGTTGTTTCAAAGAGTTGAACTGCGTTCATTTCACCAAGACCTTTGTAGCGTTGTAGGTCATACTTGCCGTTTACTGTCTCTTGATATTCCTTGAGTTCGACATCGGAATAGAGATATTTTTCTTCCTTATTCTTGGTTACCTTGTATAGTGGAGGTAGTGCAATATATACATGACCTTGTTCTACAAGTGGACGCATAAAGCGATAGAAGAAGGTGAGAAGTAGAATTCTGATGTGGCTACCATCAACGTCAGCATCGGTCATACAAATGATACGATCATAACGACGCTTTGTGATATCAAACTCATCTTTGTAACCACAGCCAAATGCCTTAATCATAGCCTTAATTTCTTCGTTATCAAGGATGCGATGCATTCTTGCCTTTTCTACATTCAAAATCTTACCACGAAGGGGAAGAATAGCTTGGATTTGACGGTCACGACCACTGATTGCTGTACCACCTGCAGAGTCACCCTCTACCAAGAAGATTTCGCAATTCTCGGGGGTTGTGTCGGAGCAGTCTGCAAGTTTGCCTGGGAGTGACATAGAGTCCATAACACCTTTACGGAAACTTTCTCTTGCCTTACGCGCTGCTTCACGAGCCCTTTGAGCCGTGATAGATTTGTTTATTAGCTCTTTTGCGATCTTGGGGTTTTCTTCAAGATATTCGCTCAATTTTTGGTTTAGAACGCGTGCTACGATGGTTCTCATCTCTGCGTTACCAAGCTTTGTTTTGGTTTGTCCTTCAAATTGTGGTTCGGGGAGCTTTACGGATACGATGCAAACCAAACCTTCACGACAGTCATCACCAGAAAGTTTTTCGCTTTCCTTTAGTGTCTTGGATGATTGACCATATTCGTTGAAGATCTTTGTCAAGCTTGCCTTGAAGCCTTCAAGGTGCATACCACCTTCTTCGGTGTTGATGTTGTTGGCGTATGCGTAGATCTTTTCGTCATAGCTGGTGTTGTATTGCATAGCAATTTCAACGATATTATCACCAACAGTTTCTTCAATATAGAAGGTTTCGGGGAACAAGGTTTCTCTACCAGTGTTGAGTTCGTCTACAAAGTGACGAATACCACCTTCATAACAGAAATCTTCGCGACGCTCTTGACCTTCGCGCTTGTCTTCGATAGAAATCTTGAGTCCCTTGTTGAGATATGCAAGTTCCCTCAATCTTACGCGCATTAGATCATATTGGAATATGATGGAGTCAAATATTTCAGCATCAGGGAAGAAGGTAACTTCTGTACCAGTTTCGGTTGTTTCGCCAACAACTGAAAGTGGTCTTTGTGGAACACCCCTATTGAATACTTGCTTGTGAATCTTGCCGTTTTGATATACAACAACTTCAAGCCACTCGGAAAGTGCGTTAACACAAGATACACCAACGCCGTGCAAACCACCGGAGATTTTGTATCCACCACCGCCGAACTTACCACCAGCGTGTAGCTTTGTTAAAACGACTTCAACAGCTGATTTACCTTCCTTTGGTATAATTCCTGTTGGGATACCTCTACCATTATCTCTAACGCGAACAGAGCCCTCTGGCATAATGGTTACTTCGATTTGAGTACAGTAACCTGCCAAAGCTTCGTCGATAGAGTTATCTACTACTTCGGTAACAAGGTGGTGAAGACCTTTGATATCGGTGGTACCGATATACATGCCCGGTCTTTTACGAACGGGTTCAAGACCTTCAAGAACCTGAATATCTTGTGAACCGTAACTATGATCTAATTTTTCGGCCATGTTATCACTCCTAAAAAATATTATGCGATAGTATTATATCACAAACAATATATATATGTATAGTAAATAATAGTAAATAATATATACTTTTTTGCGCGCTCGCGCGATATGCTCACGCGTAGCGCGTGTGAAAACCCCTTTAGAACAAAAAAAAGAAAGCCTTTCGGCTTTCCTTAATATTACTTTCTTTCGCGTAGGTTTGATGTTATTTCCACATCTACTCCTTGCTCAACAAGGGTGGTAAAGAACACTCTTTCCAACTCGGTGCTGACAATGTTGCGAGTAAAACAAATGGTTGTTATATCGCGATAGGTCATAACGCCTATGTTGACAGGCACCTTTCTTGATGGATTAATATGGAGCGCAAACCTTTTGACAAACTGCTCCATTCCCTCTGGCATCTTCACAATACCCACATTGGAAATTATCAGAGTTTGCTTGGTCTTTTTTGTACCAAGCTTACCTATTTTTGTTCCAAATTCCTTGAGAAATACAGGGGTATACTTCAAAAGCTTGTTGGTTGCCATCAATGCTGAAACTGCTATTTTTTCGGAAAGCTCATCTTTATTAGATGTGCCTTCTTTGATATCCTTTGAGCAAATCTTGATGTACTCATCCAAATCAAGCTTTGTGATGCCAGTGTTAACATAACACTTTGTCAAAGTGGTAAAGTTTCGTACTGTTTCAGACGGGAACATCTTGCGTAGGTTGATTGGTATCATAGCAACCAAGTCTACATTATCGGTATCCTTTAGATATGCTTTGGCTATCGAATATAGCGCAATACCTGCAATAAGCGATGTTATTGTTACTCCCTTTTTGTGCGCCAATTCTTTGATCGCCGTAGTGCTGACAAATCCTTGAATTACACCATATCCTATGCTCTTGAAGTGTCTACCTTTGATACCATAGCAGTTTTTGCCAGCCATCTTGCCAACAACACCACCAAATATATCAAAGCCTTTGTAGTATTTTGATATGCTATCCTCAAGCTCACTCTCGGGCACGGGTTCGCCCACAATTTTGATGTTTTGTGGTTCAGGGAGGGTTTCCCCACACTCATCCAAATAACGATAAATAAGTGCCTTTAAGAACTCCATGGCGCCTGTTGCATCGCAAAGGCCATGGAAGAAATCTATACTAATTCTCTTTTTGTAATATTGTACTCTAAATAAAAATCTGTTGTTGCGTTGAAGGTCTATGTTGCGCATGCAAACGCCATCGTCTGCAAACACCCTTGGCTCTCCATCATTATACTCAAAATAGTATCTAAAAAAGCCCCTTCTCAACATTACAGCAAATGTTGGAAAGCGTGGCATGATATCCTTTAGCGCCGTGCAAAGGTTTTCGCCATCAACAAAGCTCTGCATCTCAACTGACATGCGGAATATTGACATGGTAGTTTGTGTTTCACTCATAGGATAGATATCCGATGAGTAATCCAGCTTATACCATTTTGGACTTGGGACAAAGGGATAACTCATGGTTATATTATATTACTTTTTGGCATATTAGTCAATGAGTAGGATAATTTAAGGAGCATATATGTCAGAGCAACACGAACTGCATTATACCCCAAATTCCATTTTGATTTTGGGAGTCAAAGAAGTCATAGAGTTTAGTGAAAACGAGATTGTACTTTCCCTTCAAAACTCTGGGCTAAAGCTAAACGGCAAGGAACTAAAACTCATAGAAGTGGATTTAGATAAAGGCGTGCTTCGCGCAAGTGGTAGCTTACATTCTTTCAACTATGGTGGCGTTGCTAAAGAGAACATACTCAAAAAACTGTTCAAGTGATAAAAGATATTCTTTATGAAGCCATTGCCCTTGTGGTATTTTTTGTAGGTGGAGCGCTCTCAAGCCTAATCTTGTTGCGCCTATCAAACAATGGTGCAAGCGCTATCAAAAAACACATCCTTGATTTTTGTTTAGGATTGCTTGGACCATTAATTTTCTTAATACTTACAGAAATTTACTACAACACAGAGATTACATACTACACCATAATTTGCTATCTTGTTGGATACCTTGGTGTGCTTTTGCTGTTTGGAGAAATAAGGTCTTTTTCTGTTCCACGCAAACTACAAGTCGCTTTGAGCAAGATTTCTTCAAGGTTGCTAAAGCCGAAAAAGAAAGCTAAAAACAAGGCAAAAAAGAAACGCGCCAAGCGCGTTTCTAAAAAGCAAAAACAATATATAGGCTTCCATTAGGCCTTGTTGGTGCTACCAAACCCACCATTGCGAACTTCGGTAACATCGTCATCAAAAGTAATACCATACTCCACAAATATACCTTGAGCAAAGGCTTCACCCTTCTTTACAGAAAGTGTTTTACCTTCGTTGGAAGCATTTGTGATTTTGATTTGAATGTGGCCTTCGTTGTCAGAATAATAGTAGTCTTGGTCTATGATACCAACGGTATTATTGAGCCCCAAGCGATACTTGAAGCCAAGCCCTGATCGTGGATAAATATTAAGCACCCAGCCGTCTTCCATATAAGCGCGAATACCTGTTGCAATCTTGATTGTTTCATTAGGAGCCAAGGTAAAATCTATTGGAGAATAGAAGTCGTACCCTGCGCTTCCTTTTGTTGCGCGCGTTGGTAACTTGATTGTATCATACTCGGTTGCGCCAGCTACACCAGATGAGTCGGCAACAAAACGAGCAAGTGATACCTTTTCAAATTTTGCAATTCTTTTCATTATAGTTTGCTCTCGATAAGTGCGATAGAGTAGTTAAGTCTTTCAAGACTCTTTTCCTTACCAAGGATACCACCCATTTCAACAGCACCACCAGGGGTAACAGCAGCGCCAGTCAAGCCTACGCGAACACTCCATAGCATTTGACCTTTCTTCATGCCCATTTCTTCTGCCTTTTGAGCAAGAGCTGCGCTCAATGCTTCTTCATTGAATTCGTCCATTGCTTCAATGGCTTCTTTTGCACCCTTGAGTGCAACAAGTCCTACACTTGCATCGGCTTTGAGCTTCTTGTGGTCATATAGAGAAAGTTCGTATTCACCAAACTCTTCAATAAACTTTACCTTTTCTGGAATATCACTGAAGGTTTCGATACGAGATTGCAAAAGTGCATTCCATTTTGCGTAATCATACTTACCAGCAATAACACTTTGCTCGTACCATGGCTTTGCAAGGTTAGCAAATCTTTCTGCATCAAGCTCTTTGATGTACAAAGAGTTGAGCCACTTCATTTTTACTTCGTCAAAGATAGAGCCACTCTTTGAAATGCCATCAACATCAAATAGTTCTATGAGGGTGTCGATATCCATCTTTTCTACTTCGCCCTTTGGTGACCAACCAAGAAGTGCAATGTAGTTTACAATTGCTTCTGGTAGATAACCCTTGCCAATGAAGTCCTCGAAGTTAGCATCGCCATAACGCTTGGATAGCTTCCTTTGAGCATCCTTCATGATAGGTGGAAGGTGGATATATTTTGGTGGCTCCCAACCAAAGCTCTTGTAAAGAAGATTATACTTTGGAGTAGATGAAAGATACTCTGTACCACGAGTTACATGGGTGATGTTCATAAGGTGGTCATCTATAACATTTGCAAAGTTATATGTTGGCATGCCGTCAGACTTCAAAAGAACATTGTCTTCAAGGTCAGCGCAGTCAACATCAATTTGACCATAAACAAGGTCAACATATGATGTCATGCCACTCTCTGGTATGTTTTGACGGATAACATAAGGAACACCTGCATCAAGCTTTGCTTGGACTTCTTCTTTGGTGAGCTTTAAGCAATGTTTATCATACTTACGGTTGCCGTTTTCATCGGTAAGGGACTCCAAACGCTCCTTGTCGCAGAAGCAATAGTATGCGCCACCAAGTTCGACGAGCTTGTGAGCATACTCGGCATAGATGTTTTTGCGTTCGCTTTGTACATATGGACCATAGTCGCCACCATGCACTGGGCTTTCGTCTACTTTGAAGCCAACGGTTTCGAGTGTGCGATATACCAAATCAACAGCGCCTTCTACATAGCGCTCTCTATCGGTATCTTCGATGCGCAAAATAAATTCGCCCCCATTATGGCGAGCGAAAAGATATGAGTATAGTGCAGTCCTAAGGTTGCCAATGTGCATAAATCCTGTGGGACTTGGTGCAAATCTTGTTCTAACTTTCATAATACCTCGTTATTTCTTTAGAGTAGCAATAAGTTCGTAAATTCTTTGTAGGTCGTCTTTGTTGTAGTAGTCGATGCAAATTCTACCCTTGTTTTCGTTACCAACAAGTTTTACCTTGGTGCTGAATACGCGCTTGAGATCGTCAACAAACTCACGCATTTCGAGTGACAAACGAGATTTTTCCTTTGCGCTCATCTTGCGTGGTGCCTTGTCTGGGTTGAGATAGTAGCGAACCTTTACTTCAAGTTCTCTAACACTCATTTCACCATCAGCTGCTTGGTAAGCAAAATCAATTTGAGTTTCTCTATCGGTAATTGGTATAAGTGCACGAGCATGTCCTGCTGACAAACGATCTTGTGCAACCAAGCTCTTTACTTCTTCTTCAAGAGTAATTAGTCTTACGATGTTTGCAACACTACTTCTTGCCTTACCAATACGATTTGCAAGTTGCTCTTGAGTGTATCCATTGAGCTTCATAAGTTCTGCAACAGCTTCAGCTTCTTCGATAGCATTCAAGTTTTCGCGTTGTAGGTTTTCGATAAGGGAAATTTCTCTTATCATTCTTTCGTCTATCTGCTTTACCATTGCAGGAATGGTGTTTAGGCCAACAGCCTTTGCAGCACGATAACGGCGTTCACCAGCGACTATCATGTACTTGTCATCTCTCTTGACAAGAATGATTGGTGAAATTACGCCTTGAACACGAATGCTGTCTTCAAGTTCTCTTTGTTGTTTTTCGCCAAAGTGCTTACGGGGTTGATTGGGGTTGGCTTCGATTAAGTCAAGCTCAATATTATAAACCTTTTCGCCTTCAACAACTTCGGTTGGTTGAACGGGAAGAACTCTTTCATCTTCGATGTTTGCAAGCAATGCGCTGAGACCTTTACCTATTCTCTTTGACATTTTTTCTCCTTGAATCCTACAAAGGATTGCTGATAATTTTTTTGTTGTGTCTTGGGTATTCTGTGGGTGTTACCCCAGTTTTTTTGATTATAATTAGGCTTCTTGCCTGTCCGTCAAGGGTATAAACTCGGTTTTCTACAAGTTCGCCCTTTAGTTTTTTGATAGCATTTTGCGCTCTCAAAAGCTCTTCTTCACTCCTACCTTTGTAGGCATAAAGTGCGCCACCTACTTTAAGGAGTGGAATGGCATACTCCGTGAGCTTGTTGAGTTCGGTTACTGCCCTTGCAGATACGCTATCATAGCTTGCCCTAAGAGCACTATGTGCTACATCTTCGGCTCTAACCTTTTCGGCAACAATGTCTTCTAAACCTAAAAGTTCTATCAACTTTTGTAGGAAAAGCACCTTTTTTCCATTGCTTTCCACCATGGTAACCTTTAGGTCGGGACGGAATATTTTGAGCACAATCGCAGGAAAACCTGCTCCACTACCAATATCAATATGGTTTGCGCCTTGTGGAATATCGTTTACTGCACCAAGTGAATCCACAAAGTGCTTGACTATTATTTCATCTTCATCAGTAATGGCTGTAAGGTTGACATTTTTGTTGTATTCCACCAAAAAGTCCATATACTTTTGAAGTAGCTCTGCTTGCATTGGGGTGCATTTGTATCCGAGTGAAGAAAATTTTGATATTATTTTTTGACTTTCGCCCATACCCACGCCCGCGCATTATAATAGTTATATAAATTATAACACTATATTTAATAGTTGGCAAGTGTAAATTTTACTCCAAGTAAGAAAAAAGAAAGCTTTAGCTTTCCTTTTCTTGTGTTAATTTTGCTTTCTTCTTTGGTGGCTCCACAATTGGATGCTCTTTTAGGTATGCTTGACGGTCTTTCCATAGCTTATGAAGGATAAAAATAAGTGGAATACCTACTACTATCATAAGGAGTGACCAAAATTGTGATGGGCTAATACCTGGCACAAAGCCACCTCTTTCGTCTCCACGCCAGAATTCAATTACAAAACGAAGAATTCCATATCCAATTAGATATGCTGGAAGTCCGTATGGATTGGTCTTTTTGAGATAAAATGCTAAAATTACGATAAACAATACAAAAAGTCCAAGTGCTTCAATTAGGTTTGTTGGTATAACTTTTCCTTCCACTCCCACAAACTCCATACCAATCCAGCTGTCGGTAGGTACGCCATAACAGCAACCAGCAAATACGCAACCAAGTCTACCAAAGGCGTGTCCGAGTAACAATCCAAGTGGTACAGATGTACAAATATCAATTATTTTTGATTGGAATTTGTTACGGAAAATCAAACAAAGCGCTACAAATGTAACAGCTCCACCTACAAATCCACCCAAGAAGGTAAGGCCACTACCAAAAAGGTCAAAACCTGCTTCTGGATTGTCAATATATGAGTATATTGCTTGGAAAAGCGCTGCAGAAAAGAATCCAACTGCTGCTGTTGCAACGCCATTGATAGTGATAAAATCAGTATATTTACTCTCGAGCTTATCGCGTTTAGCAAGTAGCCAGAATACAATGAAGCATGCAAGCACGCCTACTGCTACGCAGATACCATAAAGAGTAATAAATCCACCTATTTTGTAAGGATACATTATATATTTCTCCTTGAAAATATCAAATATATAATCATTATAAAACAAAAAACTCCATTTATCAAGCGAGAATATTTCATATTGCCAAAATGCCTTTGTTTTACAATAAAAAAGCTCCTTTTCGGAGCTATTTTGTTTTTATAAACCCATCTTTCTCAAGTGTAAGATTAGAACGGTTACATCTGCTGGAGTTACACCCGATATTCTTGATGCTTGTGCAAGCGTCATTGGCTTGTGGTCGTTTAGTTTTTGTCTTGCTTCAAGGCGAAGTCCCTCTACTTCAAGATAGTCAATATCTTTTGGTAGTTTCTTTTCTTCCATTCTTCGTGCTTCCTTTATAGCACCCTCTTCCTTTTTGAGATATCCTTCGTATTTGAGTTCAACTGCTACATAGCTCAATGCTTCTGGACTATACTCATGGAAGCTACCATCAACTTCCAAAAGTGTTTGCTTTGTTGCTCTACCACGCTTCAAAATATCTTCACCAGAGATGGAGCCTTGTGGCAAACTTTCGCCAATTTTTTGGAAGGCTTCTTCCACTTCTTCAGCCCTATATCTTGTTTTGAGCTTTTGTTTAATATCGTTTATTTGGGATACCTTTTGTTGATATTTGGAATATCTTTCTTCCGTTACCAAACCAAGCTCTTTACCGATTTCAGTCAAGCGCATATCTGCATTATCTTGCCTTAAATGTAGCCTATATTCAGCTCTTGAAGTCATCATTCTATATGGCTCTTCGGTGCCTTTTGTAACAAGGTCATCAATCAAAACACCAATATATGCTTCGTCGCGTCTTAAGGTAAAAGGCTCCTTACCGTCAATATATCTTGATGCATTTACACCAGCAACTAATCCTTGTGCGCCAGCTTCTTCGTAGCCCGAACTTCCGTTGATTTGGCCAGCAGAATAAAGACCTTTTATCTTCTTTATACCAAGCGAAGCATCAAGTTCAAGTGGGTTGATGCAGTCATATTCAATGGCATATCCATATCTTGTTATGATAGCGTTTTCCAAGCCCCTTACAGAGTGTACCATTTGCTCTTGAATATCATATGGCATAGATGTTGACAATCCTTGTGCGTACATTTCTTCGGTATCTGCGCCTTCTGGCTCAATAAAAATTTGATGTCTTTCCTTGTCGGCAAAACGCACAACCTTTGTTTCAATAGATGGACAATATCTTGGACCAGTGCCTGTTATTGCACCATTGTACATAGGCGCTCTATCAAGATTGCCAAGTATAATTTCGTGTGTCTTTTGGTTAGTATAAGTAAGATAACAAACCTTATCGTTTCTTACTTCACCTTCGGTGAGCATACTAAAGGTGGGCAAGCCTTCATCACCCTTTTGTACTTCCATCTTGTCATAATCTATGGAGCTAGAAAGTAATCTTGGTGGCGTGCCCGTCTTAAATCTTCTAATATCCAAACCTAATCTCAAAAGGTTTTCTGTTAGTCCTTCACTACGCATAAATCCAGCAGGACCAGTTGCTCTTGAGTAGTCCCCTGTTATTATACGGCTATTTAGATACACACCACTTGCAATAACAACAGCTTTTGCTTGATAAACATCGCCCATCGCTGTTTTTACGCCCATTACAGAGCCGTTTTCTACCAAAATGTCTACTACTTCAGCTTCAAGTATTGCAAGGTTTACCGTCCTTTCCATGCGCTCTTTCATCAAGCGATGATATAGGTTTTTATCCACTTGCGCACGCAAACTATGTACTGCTGGACCATTGCCTAAATTGAGCATCCTTGTTTGAAGGGTTGCTTTGTCAGCAATTTCTCCCATAATGCCACCAAGTGCATCAACTTCCTTTACCAGATGTCCTTTTGCTGTTCCACCAATATTGGGGTTACATGCCATAAAGGATACTGCTTCCAACGAAAGTGTGGTAAGTAGCGTTCTTTTGCCCATAGTAGCAAGCGCATGGGCTGCTTCTACCCCTGCGTGTCCTGCTCCTATTACGATGGCATCATAACTTTTAATCATACTATTTACCTACACAGAATTTGCTGAAAATTTCGTCTACTACACTTTCTGCTACATCTTCACCCGTGAGAGATGCAAGTGCAGAATATGCTGTCTTTATGTCTACAACAATGCAGTCAAGGGTTTGGAATTCTATTGCACTCAAAGCACTTTCTACTGCTTGCAAGCTTTCGCCAACAGCATAAATTTGTCTTTCGCGCGTGAGAACTGGGCTCTTTAGTTTGCGCTTTAATTCCAATTTGTCAGCCATCATTGCAATGAGTTCTTGTACACCCTTGCCGTTTTTAGCTTCTATAATGATATCTGATGCTCTTGGATATTTTGCTATATCGCCTTTGTTAGATACCTTGATGTGTTTTTTATGCTTAACTTTGTCATATAGTTCAAGCTCTTCATCGCTTTCAGGTAGAGATGTGTCTTGTAAGAAAAGTACCAGGTCTGCGCCTTCTATTGCGCGCGTAGCGCGCTCGATACCTATCTTTTCTACAACATCACTTGATTCTCTTATACCTGCTGTATCCAAAACCTCTACATTGACACCATCAAGCATAAATGAGCCGGCAAGAACATCTCTTGTTGTACCTGCTATATCGGTTACTATTGCGCGCTCATCCTTTAGGATAGCATTCATAAGACTGCTCTTGCCTACATTGGTAAGTCCACATAGTGCAATAGAAACACCCTCTCTTGCAACAGCGCCTTGTTTGGAGCTATCATACAACTCTTTGAGCTTTTCCATTGCTTCTTCAAGGAGTTTTTTTGTGGGACTAAAAGTATCTTCCAAGAGCTCTTCTGGATAGTCAAGTGCAACTTCGATGTTAGCAGATGCCTGCAAAAGCACATTCTTTATTTCTTCTATACCCTTGCTAACTTCACCCTTCATAAGACGATATGCTTGGTTAACTTCGGCTTCGGATTGTGCATTTATCATATCTGCCAAACCTTCGGCTTCGGCAAGATTGAGTTTTCCATTTAGATAAGCTCTCTTTGTGAACTCGCCAGGAAGTGCAGGACGCGCACCACAGGCTACCAATTCCCTTATAACACCTTGAATGATAATCTTCCCACCATGTGTGTGGAGCTCGACTATATCTTCGCCTGTATATGATTTAGGCGCTTTGCAATACATACAAAACGCCCTATCGTTAAAGTTTTTAGCCTGGACTTTGCCCAGATACATTTTGTTTGGCTCTACACTATCAAAACCCTTTGCGCTAAATACCTTTTTTACGATAGAAAGAGCGTCTTCCCCGCTCATTCTAATAATACCTATTGCTCCCCTTTCAACTTCGGGAGTGGCAAGCGCAACAATGGTGTCTTTCATTTTAGTATGGCTTCTTTGATGGTGCTCCGTAGCTCTTGGTCTTTGCAATACCTTTCTTACGGAAGGATGCTGATGTACCATAGCTCATCTCGGGAGTAGAGATAGCACTTTGAACCTTTTTGGGTTGTTGTGGTCTTTCTCTCTTAACTTCTTCCTTTGGAAGAATTACAACATGACGGAATCTGCCTTCGCCATAAGACTCTGTTCTAACAAATCTATCATTTTGGAGAGCAGTATGGATAACTCTTCTTTCAAATGGATTCATTGGCTCAAGCTCTACCTTGCGACCAGTCTTGTGACACTTGTGAGCAAGGCGCTCTGCCAAACGAGTTAGAGTTTCCTTTCTTCTTTGACGATATCCTTCGGCATCAATTGATACTCTTACAAAATCATCGCCGTCCTTGTTTGCAATCCAAAGTGTCATATATTGGATAGCATCAAGCACTTCGCCACGGTAACCGATAAAGGAGCTTGCACTCTTACCACTTACCTTAACACTAATTTCTTGTCCGTTGCGACTGACGCTTGCTTCTGAATCAAGGCCCATTTGTAAAATGAGTTCGTTGATGAATGTCTTTACGCGTTCTTCTGCTTGAACAAGCAATTCTTCGTTGATTTCAGGTTGAGTATCTTGTTGAGCTTCAGTTTCTGCTATTTCTTCAACAGCTTCAACTTCTGCTTCCTTTTCCTTAATTGTCATTTCAACTTGGGCTTTGGTGAACAAACCACCCTTGCTTTTTACTTCAACCACTACATCTTCTGCAGTAAGTCCGAGTTCAGCAAGGCCTTTTTCGGTTGCTTCTTCCACCGATTTGCCCTCGTAAATATAAGTTTTAGTTTCCATAAATACTCCTAATTATTTCTTCTTAACGGTGGTGCTCATAACGCGATCGCGTTCAATAGCATCCTGCTTCTTTTGGACGATATTCCAAACGAGATTGAAGATAAAGGAGAACAAGCTGGATACAAACATATATAGAGTAAATGCAGAGCTGTAGAACAAGCTGAATACTGCCATAATCAAAGGCATCATGTATTGCATCATCTTTGCTTGAGATTGTTGCATCTTTGCTTGCTCTTCAGTTTGACCTGCTACTTGAGGTTGTTCCGGTGGCTTTATCATCTTTGATGATACGATACTCAATACTGCTACAAGCACAGGAAGAATCAAATATCCGTTCCAAGCCTTTTTGCCTTTTTCGTTATAGTTATACTCATCGATGATTGGTTGCATAACCTTTTCATAAGTGGTCTTATCTACTTCGGTAATGCCGAGCTTACCCATACCTGTACCTGCATAGTTAGATACATCTGGGATAGGGCTCTTCCAAGTATCTGGCATAAAGATATTTTTGGTTAGCAAAAATCTTTCGAGCTCATAGCTGTCAACTACTGCTTGTTCTGCTGCTTCGGTTGCTGCAACTGCAGCATCAACATCAGATGAACCATTAGCTGTTGCAGTATTGTATGCATTAGCATAGCTTTCTTCATATACGACTTGAAGATTGTCAAACACAACCGAGTTGTGATACTTTACAGCAGAGTTAAATCCACTGAAAACTACCATAAATACTACCAATGTAACGATAGTTGGTAAGCATGCCTTGAATGTGCTGTATTTATACTTTTGATAAACTTCTCTTTGCTTTACTGCAAGCATATTTCTATCATTTGCATAAAGCTTGTTGACTTTATCAAGCTCGGGCTTCATAATCTCCATTTTTTTGGAGTTTGAGCGAGCGATAATCTTTTGCCATATATCAAGTGGTGATGTGATAAGCTTAAGGAATAAAGTGAACAAAATAACGGTTACTGCAAAAGAACCGATTACTTCACTCTCAATACCCCATGACAAAACCCATTTATAAAGTACATTATAAACAAATTTTCCCATAAGGTTAAGCTCGGTAGCAAGACTCATAATGTCCATTTAGCTGCTCCTTTAAGGTTTTCTCGTACAGGGTCAAATCCACCCCTTCGGAAAGGATTACATCGCATGATTCTACGCGCGCCCATAAAGCAACCGCGCAAAACTCCGTATTTTTGTATTGCATCAAGTGTATACATGGAGCAAGTCGGCGTGTAGATACAACCCTTTCCCATTATTGGCGAAAGTACCTTTTTGTATCCAATAATCAGCAACCGACAAAATTTTTTAAGCATTAATCAATATGTCCCGCTTTATGCAAAAGGAAATCAAGAGTGCTCCCGATTTCATCAAAACTTGCTTCGCTTATACGCTCCCGAGCCACAACCACATAGTTGTGTTTACCATTCAATCGTGGCATATAAGTAGCAAACTGCTCGTAAATCCTTCGTTTAACTAAGTTTCTTACAACGCTTTTGCCTATTTTTTTGCTTACACTAACACCAACTTTGTTGCTATGTGCTGGCACAAAATTGAGTACCATTAAAGGGGAGCTTATTGAGCTTCCCTTTTTGTACACATAGTTGAAACTGGCGTTTCGTTTAAGTCGATAGGCACTCTGCATTACTAATTATGCGCTGAGCTTTGCTCTGCCCTTTCTTCTTCTACGAGAGAGAACTCTGCGACCATTCTTGGTGCTCATTCTTTGACGGAAACCGTGTACTTTACTTCTTTGACGCTTTTTTGGTTGATAAGTTCTTTTCATGACTATTTTCTCCTATTCGGTTAATTTTTATTATTACGCGCGTTTTATATTATTAAAACGCTATTGCATTATAGCTTATAAAAAATGATGTGTCAAGCAAAAAAGTGAGTGCTTACCTAAAAATAACCGAGTTAAATAGTCTCTCTTTCTACCAAATACTGGTATATACCATCTGCAATCGACTGTGATAATAGTTGCCTATACTCACTATCTGTAAGCAGTTTTTCATCTTCAGTATTGGATAAAAACCCACATTCAACTATGCAACTTGGATACTCGGAGCAATTGAGCAGATAATAATCTCCCTTGAGAGCGCTAAATGTCCTACCTACCTTCTCCATATTTAACTCATTGAGTTTTTGCTGTACTGCCACAGCAAGAGCTTTTCCATCACTTGAGTGTGGATTAAAAAACACCTGCGCGCCACGGCGTCTACTATCAGGAAACTTGTTTTGATGAATACTGACCACCGCATCTGGCTTTGTATCCAGTATTATTTTCTTTCGCTTGTTAAAATCGTCTTGTTTTGTGCCACTTTCTCCATCCAAAACACTCTTCCCACTCCTTGTAAGAACCACTCTAATGCCATTATCTTCAAATATACTTTTTAGATTATAGGCAACCAATAAGTTGATTTCAGCTTCCGAAATTCCACTATTTATGCCTTTGACACCACCATCCGAACCACCATGTCCGGCATCTATCACAACAACAAACTCTCGCGCTGGCGTATAACAAAACAAGCTATATGTCGTAACACCTATTATGCATAAAATCATAAAGATTACAAAAATTATCCACAGCCTTTTCTTTTCCACAACAAAAAACATATTTCTCCTCAAAACAGATAAGTTATTCGTGCTAAAGTTACCTTTTTCGACAAATTTCTTCCTTGATTTAGCAGTTAACCACAGAGTTGTCCACAAAAATAATGGGTTATCCACAGAGTTGTCCACATTATAACTATGTATTATTTGGCTTAAAAATGTATATTCTTCTTTTTATGTCAAAATTAGACAACTGGATAATAAAAAAGGAGCGATTCTCTCGCTCCACAGAATGTAATTACTTGATTACTATTGAATATCTCCTGCACTTCTCATACTATAATATCTCTCACCACTAACAACAATATGGTCCATAACCTTTACACCAAGTGGCTCAAGCTGCTTTTTAATATTCAAAGTACATGCTATATCGTCATCAGATGGTACTACCGATCCACTTGGATGATTATGAGTTATAATAATACCTTTTGCTTGATTTAAAATGGCACCTTTGCAAATCTTCTTTGTATCAAAAGGAGTTTCGGTTGTGCTTCCTTCCGAAATGATTTCAAACTTAATTATTTTATCAAGCTGATTTAAGTAAATAACTGCAACCTTTTCAACTGAACTATAGTATAAAAGCTTTGTACAGAAACTACCAGCGTCCTTTGTGTTAGCAATCTTTTGTTCTCTTTTGAGAACATTTTCATCATAAGCAACTCTTATAAGGTCTTTATACAAAGGAAATGTTAGTGCTGCCATTTTGGGCATTCCTTTGACTTCAAGAAGTTGCTCTTCTGTTGCTTCCAAGATACCATCTATACTACCAAATGCTTTTAGAAGTTCTTTAGCAAGTGGAGAAGTATCTTTGCGTGGAATAAATGGGTATAAAAAGAATTCCACAACTTCGTGTGGAGGCAAGCCTTCTGCTCCTCTCGAGCGAATTTTTGCTCTCATTCTTTCGCGTCTTCCTTCTGCCATTAGCAAACTCCAAAATTATTGTATATAAAAGATAACATATTTTGAAGAAATAGTGTATAATATTGTAAGAGATTTTTTAATTTCTAATAAAATTAATAAGGAAGTAAATAATGAAAGTATCCTTTGAAGATGCAATCAAAAGCTTACAAGATTTAATCAAAATCAATTCCGTACAAGCTCCAGCAACAGAAAACGCCCCCTTTGGCGAAGGTAATGTCAAAGCCTTGGAGTATAGTCTAAACCTGCTCAACGAGTTTGGATTTAGGACAAAAAATGGTAGAAACTTCTATGGCTATGGAGATATCGGAAATGACGATTTACCACTATTTGGGATACTCGCACACCTTGATGTGGTACCTATTTCCCCAACTTGGCAACACGATCCATTTGGTGGAGAAATCGAAGATGGTTACCTATATGGTCGTGGAACTCTTGATGATAAAGGTCCTTTTATTGCAGCACTTTACGCATGCGCTCAATTGCTAAATGAGGGCTACAAACCCACAAAACGCATAAGATTTATACTTGGATGCAACGAAGAAAGTGGATGGAAGTGTATGGATGAGTATGCTTCAAACGAAGAAATGCCACTTGAAGGCTTCAGTCCAGATGCAGACTTCCCTGTTATAAACTGCGAAAAAGGGGTCGTATATCATAAAGTTACGGTGCCCAAACCTCAAATTATCCAATACATCAAAAGTGGAGAAAGAGCCAATGTAGTACCTGATAAAGCAGAAGCTAAAGTTGATATTATAGAAGGTTTAGAAGATAGAGCTGTTTCATTAGGTGCTATTGTTACAAAAGAAGATAATTGTCTTACTATCATCACAAAAGGTATAAGTGCACACGGCTCAACGCCACATAAAGGAGAAAATGCACTAACAAAGCTTTTCGAAATTCTCTCTCCTTACGATAATACTATCAATACCATTTATAGAGCTTTTGAATACAACAACGGCAAAGGTATGGCACTTGATATTTCTGATGATAAAAGCGGTTCTTTGACCCTTAACTTTGGTGTTTGCGCGCTAAACAACAACGCCTTGGATGTTACTGTTGATATAAGATATCCATTAAGTATAACAATGGACCAAATAACAGATATCTTCAAAAATCACTTTAGTGCAATCAACGGTATAGTAGAAAGAGGAGCATATCATTTACCTTTATATGTAGCAAAATATGATCCACTAATCATAGCCCTTCTCGGCGCATACAACGATATCACGGGCACTAAAGGCGAAGCAATCACGATTGGTGGTGGCACTTATGCACGCGTTCTTCCAAAGGGCGTAGCTTTCGGCCCTGTATTCCCTAATGGTGAGTCAAGAGTTCATGGTGATGATGAGCGAATATCACTAAAAGACTTCGCAAAAACAATAGAAATTTATAAAGAAGCCATTAAACGACTTTGCTTTTAATAAAATACTATAATATTTTAAGATAATTCGTGTTCCACGTGGAACGCTTTCACTACTCCTTGTCGGCTTTCCAGCATTACAGCACCCCAAAAGGGTGCTTATTTTTGGGCATTTTCGCGAGTTTATGGGCAAAAAATTGCACTTTTTATCCCATTTTCAGTATTATCAAAATATCCTTCCGAATTTCATATGGCATTGTTCAACGCAAAAATCCGTGAAACATTTACCCTCTCTTTGTTCCACAAGGAACATAAGCCTTTGTTTACTCCGCTATACGCTACAATAGACATTGTCGCTCGATGTTTCACATGAAACAATCAGTCTTCTGGAACTTATATCACATCTTTCACCCCTCTCTGGTAAACTCACATATATCAGCACATCCAACAGCCTGCCCATAAGTTACTATAATTTAGTTGTTTTTATATAAAAATCCTTTAGATAAACTGTTGAGAAAACCACAGCTTTTTGAACAAGTTTTGGGTGATGTTTTTTAAAGCACTATCTAACTGTTTCACATGAAACAATTAGTATATTAGCTCTTTCTCATACCATATAATTAGAATTGATTTCAATTGATTTTATATATTCGTACTATATATTAGACTTTTCAAATATAAATAATTATTAAATATGTTTTGAATTATTATAAATATTATTTATTATATTTATATTATACACAGCACAGTGTTTCATGTGAAACAAATCATTAATTTTATTAAAAATCAAATAAATTAATAGGGGAAACGGCTAAACAAATATTAATCTTGTAAGATTTTTATTTTTATGTTGTTTTTTTTGATTATAATGCTTTATAAGATTGTTAAATTAAAAACATATCACATTAATTAATATTCTTTATATGTGTTTTTTTAAATTTTTATAATTTTTATCTATAAATTAGTCCAACGTACAACATATTTACATACTTCAGCATCAGATAAGTACTATAAATTGTTAAATTATTTATTTTTTTATTATTTATATAATAGAGATGAGTATTATTTTGTATTTTTATAGTATTTTTTTATTAAAAATACTTTTTTTTAGCTCAACATACAACATAATTACTTATCTATTTGTTATTCTGTACATATTTTACTTAATAATTAATGTAATTCGTACATATTGTTGGTGGTTAAACATAAATATGGAGTAGTATTCATAATTTGCATATTTTTTGATTGCAAAATGTTGATAAAATTCGGATATTGTTTTACATTCAACTTTATATAATTTATTTTTTACTCTTTCATGTGGATAACTTGCTATATTTATCCACAATGAACAGTAGTTATCCACAATTTTATATAATTTTATATAAGATAATGATTATTCTCTTTTAAGTTTTGTTTATTGCAAATATATATTTACTTTTGAGTCGCTGTATTATCACTCAATCAGTTAATAGATATTTTAACTTCAATTTGTTTCCACTTTTATAATGAATATCCCATCTAATAAAGATACCAAATATATCCTTTTTATATTTTATTTATAAGCTGTAACCGATTTGTTACACTATGGTTGTTTACATATTTTGGATAGCTTTTACCATTGACTTTTATCCAGAATAGTTATATACTTAATACACGAACAAATGTTTGTATTTATAATATTAATTAGGTAATTATGAGTAGTAACAAATGGTATCTATGCATTGATATGAAGTGTTTTTTTGCCTCCGTTGAGTGCGCTGAAAGGCAACTAAATCCCTTTGAAACCTGCCTTGTAGTGGCAGATATTAAGCGTGGAGATAATGCAATTTGCTTGGCTATCAGCCCTAAAATGAAAGCTCTTGGTGTAAAAAATCGATGCAGAATAAATGATATCCCAAAAGGTATAGAGTACATTGATGCCAAGCCTCGCATGAAAAAGTATATAAAGTATGCTGCTGATATCTATGATATATATCTTGATTACATAGCTCCAGAGGATATCCATGTGTACTCTATTGATGAAGCTTTCATAGATATTACATCCTATCTCAAGACCTACAAAATGTCCCCAAAAGAGTTTGCTAAATTTCTTATAAATGAGATAGAAAACAGGATACATATTCCTGCAACAGCAGGTATTGGAACCAATCTATTTCTTGCCAAAGTAGCGCTTGATATAACAGCTAAAAAAAGTGCTGACCATATTGGTTTTTTGACAGAGGGTTTATATAAAGCGACACTATGGAATCATAAGCCTCTATCTGACTTTTGGGGCATTGCAAAAGGTACTATTACAAGACTCAAAAAGTATGGTGTATACGATATGGAAGATATTACAAAAGCTCCATCCTATTTGCTATACAAGGAGTTCGGAATCAATGCAGAACTTCTTATAGATCATGCATACGGAAAGGAAAGCTGTACGATAAGCGACATAAAGAACTATAAAAGAAAATCAAGGAGTGTATCTACTTCGCAAATACTATTTACTGACTATCCTACAGACAAGGCTTATATAGTACTACAAGAGATGGCGTTGAGCTGCACACAAGACTTACTAAAGCGACATCTTATCGCAGGCGGTGTCGGTATCTATATCGGTTACTCCAAAGATATTTTACCTCCAAGTGGTGGTATGATGAAGTTTGAACTTCAAACAGCATCATATTCTACCATAAGCAAGTATGTAGATGTACTATTTCATAAACACGCAATTTTAGGTATCCCAATTAGGAGATTAGGAATATCATTTAGCTATATTGCTGACGAATGTGCCGAAGGCTACAA
>JAFXIB010000009.1 GCA_017533505.1 Clostridia bacterium
CTTGATGTTCTCCATCCAGTTGAAATATGTCTTGGAGAATCTTTCTGGAATAAACTTGATCTTGCTATCCCTAACTGCCTTGATTGCTGGACGAGCAAGCTCATCCATCTTAACAAACCATTGCTTGCTTACAATGGGTTCAACAACAGCCTTGCAACGATAACACTCGCCTACATTGTGGGTATATGGCTCAATCTTTTCCATCAAACCAAGCTTCTCAAGATCTTCAACGATCTTCTTGCGTGCTTCGTCACGATCAAGTCCTACATATGCAAAACCATTTTCGTTGATAACACCAGCATCATCCATAACTCTGATAACTTCAAGATTGTGTCTTAAACCTACTTCAAAGTCGTTAGGATCATGTGCAGGAGTAATCTTAACGCAACCTGTACCAAAGTCAAGTTCTACATAATCGTCAGCAACAATTGGAATTTCTCTGTCGGTCAAGGGAAGCTTGAGCATCTTGCCGATTTTGTCGGTGTATCTTGGATCCTTGGGGTTTACTGCAACTGCAGTATCGCCAAGTAAGGTTTCTGGACGAGTTGTAGCAATAATCAAATAGCCTGATCCATCAGCATATGGATAACGAATATGCCATAGGAAACCAGCCTTTTCATCATACTCAACCTCTGCATCTGATAAAGCAGTTTCGCAGTGTGGACACCAGTTGATGATACGGCTACCTTGATAAATCAAACCTTTGCGATAAAGATTTACAAATACCTCTCTAACAGCCTTTGAACAACGCTCATCCATTGTAAATGCTTCTCTTGACCAGTCACAGGATGATCCAAGTCTACGAAGTTGTTTTACAATCTTGCCACCATAAGTTGCCTTCCATTCATATGCACGCTTGAGGAACTCTTCTCTGCCGATAGTTTCCTTGTCCAAGCCTTCTTCACGGAGTTTGTCAACGATTTTAACTTCTGTTGCAATACTTGCGTGGTCGGTGCCAGGTAGCCACAATGTGGAGTAACCTTGCATGCGCTTATGACGAATAATTGTATCTTGAATGGTGTTGTTGAGAGCATGTCCCATGTGGAGTTGCCCTGTTATGTTTGGTGGTGGAATTACGATTGAGAATGGTGTCTTGCTATGGTCTACTTCTGGACGGAAATAGCCTTTTGACTCCCATTCGGAGTATATTTCGTTTTCAAAGCTTTGTGGCTCAAAATTTTTGGGGAGATCCATATTTACCTCTATTAGTTATTTTCGGAGTTTTCTTCGTTTTCAATTGTAGCTTCAACTGCTTCCTCTGCTACTTCTGTTTCTTCAACATAGGTACCTTCTTTGATAGCCTTCTTTTTGGCAAGAATGTTTTTGATAATACCTATTGCTTGCATCAAGTAGTTTACAAATGCAATGTATGTGAGTACAACACCTACACCAAGCAAAATCCAGTCAAGATAGAATACCTTGTCGGCAAATACTGGGTGGAAATAGCTCATTATAACTGCACATACTATTACAAATGAAGCTGCTTTACCCATGTAGTTTGCTTTGATATTTTTGCTATCGCCCGCCATAAATGCGCCACCAACTATCATAGTTGCTTCCTTAACAAGCAATACTACTATGAATGCCCAGTGTACAAATCCACTTATAACAAGAGAAAGTATTGCTGCACATTGCATGAACTTGTCTGCAAATGGGTCGATGATTTCGCCAAGTTGTGTGCCTTGGTTAAACTTTCTTGCAAACCAGCCATCTACCAAGTCAGATGATGCAGATACAACCAAAATCACCAAACCGATAATTGGGAAAGTGTAGTTGCCCCATTGAATCCAAGTGTTTGCATCAATGGTAGTCCACATAATGAAAGGAACAGAAATAAGACGGAATAGCGTCAACATGTTTGGCACATTCCATAATTGCTTCAACAATTCTTTCATAAAAAACTCCTGATTGTTTTGTAATCAGGAGTATTATAACATATTTATATTAATTATACAAACTATTTTAAGTATTTATCGCTTATTGCCAAGGATTGCCTTATACTTGTCTGTTGTGTCATTTACAAGTTGATATGCTCCTTTGGTAACCACAGTTTCGGGCTCCGAACTGATGTGAACGGGTAACTTTAGATAGCGAGTTAGGTAATCCGACAATCCACCCATGTTGGCACCAGCACCAGCTAAATACAATCCATTAGCACTAATTGATGCAAGCCTGTTGTATGGAATTGTAGTAAGCACGCTCTCAATTAGCTCTGCTATCTTTTTGTAACACCATGATATAGGTGCAAGCAAGGTGGTTGATGCGATTTCTACATTCTTTACTCTACCATCCAACAAATCTTGGCCTGTAACCGTCATAACAGATATATCGTTATCGTAAAGACTACCTATGCCCGTCTTAAGCTTTTCTGCCATAGAACTGCTGATACGGAGATTGTACGATTTTAGCACTTGGTCAATGATTTTCTCATTGATGGTATTGCCAGCTATATTAATTGTGCAAGCAGATAAGATACCTTCATCATTGATGACACCAATTTCTGTTGTGCCACCACCAAGCAAGCATACAGCCCTATCGCCACTGCCAAGAATAGGTAGCAAGCCAAGAACACTTTCGATAAGAGTGATGTCTTTGTAACCCGTCTTTTGTACGGCAAGCTCCATGTTTTCTCTTTCGGCACTTGATAGTCCAGATGGTATCAATACATAAAGTTCAACCGGATTAAAAAAGGTGTTTGGCAAAAGCTCATTAAGATAACTTTCAAGCATCTTGGCAAATACATCAGGTCTTACAACAACACCCTCTCTAATTGGATAAACCAATGAACAATGCTCGGGAAGAGAACTCATCTTCAATGCTTCATTTCCAGTTTCAATAAGCTCAAGATGGTTACCACGCTTGATAACACATACATTGGGCACACGCTTAATAAAACCACTTCCGTAAATGGTTAAATTTGTTGAACCTGGATCAATTACTATCTTTTGCTTTTGCATGACTATATTATGTTCTTTTCCTTGAGAATTTCACTTAATTTTTCAAGCGGAAGCCCTACTACATTAGTATAACTACCATCATATCTTTCCACTACCACTCCATCTTGGACTGCATATGCGCCAGCCTTATCAAGGCAATAATGGTTGTCAATGTAGTCTACTATTTCATCCATTGTCATCTTATAAAAGGTTACATCTGTTGTCACAGAATGTGACTCAATGCTTCCTTTATAATAAATAGCAAGTGATGAGCAAACTTGATGCGTCTTTCCTTCGAGCTCGCTTATCATCCTAATTGCATCAGCGCGATCTTTGGGCTTTCCATAGTAAACACCGTCTTTGTATACCAAAGTATCAGATGCAATTATTAGATCGTATCTATCCATTTGAGGAACAGCTTTTAGCTTTCTTAAAGCAATTTCCTTGACGGTATCTTGAGGGGTATCGCCAAGGAAATTTTCGTCTGCAGGATAGGTTTCGACTGTAAAATCGTTTATTAGCTCTTTAAGGAGCTCCTTGCGCCTCGGTGACTGTGAGGCAAGTAAAACCTTCATATCTATTATAGAATTTCCAAATTCTTCTTGAATGCGCGTTTGAAATCGCCAAGCGCTGTGAGTGCATCTTTGATTTCAAGAGTGCATTCGCCTTGTGCCTTTGTCTTTAGGATAACTGAATCGCCAAGCACATCACATGATATACCAACGATAACACCACCACAACTACGATCAAAGCACTCTGCTATTCTTACGATAACACCAAGCTTTCTTACTGCAATGATTTCTTCTTCAGTTAGTAAATCAAGATACTTTTGGCAATCAAGTTGCTCCAAACCATCTTTATAATGCAAGCCAGCAACCATAGCAGCCATAATCAAATCCTTTTGTGGAATACCATATAGGTTGCTATTCAAAATCATATACATGGAGTGCTTGTGGTGATCATAGAACTTCATGCTTGAGCCTATATCATGCAACATACTTGCAACACGCAAAATCTTTACATATGGGCGAGGAAGCTTGTGTATAACTTTAACTTGCCTAAATAGTTGCATGCTTAAATCAAACACATGCTCTGCGTGTTGAATGTTCATATTGAAGTGATGTAGCAAGGTATAAATGCTGTGTCCCAATATATCGCTAATGGGCTTTTCTGTGATAGTTGGGCATGCATAACGAAGCATAGCACCCTCTCTCATACCAGCGCCACCAATTACGATTTCGTTGAAATTGGTGCGTGCCTTGATTGCATCTACAACTGCAAGTGCTGCTGGGAATATATCTGCTCTTGCAGAAGATAGTCCCTTGATACGCATGAGCTTTTCGGGTTCCAAAGGCTTGATTGTATCATAGATAGTCTCAAGCTCATTGAATGAAATATGATAGTTGTGAGCCATATCCAATGGATACTTCTTGAGCTTGCGACTAATCTTGCCAAGGTTACGGAGAGAACCACCTACACCAATAAGTTGAGTTTCGGGATCAAGATCCTTGAACCACTCAAGTTGATCAAGATGCTCACCTACATATTGAGTGATAGCTTGCAAACATTCTTCGGGAGAACCGGTATTCTTGAACTTTTCGGTAAGAGTAAGTGCTCCAAATGGAAGAGTGTCTTGTGCAAGCATAACTCTTCTATTGTAATAAATAAGCTTAACGGAGCCACCACCGATATCAACGATAAGACCCTTTGGAACTTCCATAGAGTTGATAACACCTTGATATACGAACATAGCTTCGTCTTCTTGGGAAATTACTTGTAGCTTTATACCACATGAAGATTGTACTTCTTCAATAAATGACTTTTGATTCTTTGCGCGTCTAACTGCAGCAGTTGCATAAGCAAATACCTTGGTTACACCATGACTTTCGTATAGGGTACGGAAGGTGCGAAGTGTTTTTATGGTTTGAGCAATACGAAGGGGGCGCAAGAAGCCATCAATTTCCATATCTTGCGCAAGTCTAACGGGCTCTTTGAGCTCGTCAACAACCATAAAGTATCCGCCTGGCATTACATTTGCAATAACAAGTCTTGCCGAGTTGCTACCTAAATCAATTATCGCAATTTTTTCCATAATAATCCTTCCTTTTTAAGTTTTGGGAGAATTGGTGTGTTACACACAATTGATTGGATTTCCGTTAAGGAATTCCTTTAAGTTATTTGAAGCTATTGCCATAAGTCTGGCTCTCGCTTCCACTGTTGCCCACGCGACATGTGGCGTGATAACAACATTTTTTGCTGTTAAAAGTGGGTTATCATCCCTTGCTGGCTCGTTACTCAAAACATCCAGCCCAGCCCCTGCTATTCTCTCTTGGTTGAGTGCGTCTGCAAGAGCTTCTTCATCAATAAGCCCTCCACGAGCTGTATTGATGATAATTGCACTCTTTTTGAAGTGCGATAGCGCAACTGCATCTATCATGTTTGCATTTTTATCATCAAGCGGACAATTGAGTGAAATGATATCAGCTCTTTCATATAAGTCCACAAGACTACTTGCATAACGGAAACCATCTTCCTTTGCGTGCTTTGATTTGCTGTAAAGGAGCACTTCCATTCCATATGCCTTTGCGACATCCTTTACCCTTAACCCTATCCTGCCAGCACCAACTATACCGATAGTTTTTCCGTAAAGCTCATGCATGCCTGTGCGATAATAACAAAAATCTTTGCATCTTACCCAATCGCCTTGCTTAACACTTGCATTGTGGTAGCCTATGCCAGAATAAAGCTCCGTAATCAAACCAAACACAGTCTGCACAACACTTTCGGTGCTGTATGCTGGAATATTGGTGACGGTTATTCCTTTTTGGTGTGCATAAGGAATATCAACATTGTTATATCCTGTTGCAAGCACGCCAACATATTTTAGGTTGGGGAGTTGGTCAATGATGTTTTTGTCAATAGTACACTTGTTGGTTATCATTATTGATGCATCACCCATACGCTCTTTGATTTGATGGTATGGTGTACGCTCATAAATAATAACTTCGCCCATTTCCTTGAACGACTCCCAAGATAAGTCGCCATGATTAAGGCAATATCCATCAAGAATAACTATCTTCAAACTCATAGTTCCCCAATATAATTTTCCTATATACAATAATAAACCAAAAGTGAATTTTCGTCAATAGGGAAATTTCTTAAAAATATAAAAACGCGCGAACTTATTAGTGCGCGCGTCTGTATGTATATGCGTATGAAGTATTGTTTTATTTTTGCAATGTATCGTCTGATATTACATGATACTCTGCAATTCTTCTAATACTTTCAATACCCTTTAGGCAGTTTGCCTTGGTGGTATATCCTTGTGATGCAAGTACATTTGAAGCGTTTGCCGCAATAAGTCTAAAACGGAATTTGCCCTCTTTATCCTTGTAAATTTCAAAGGAAGCCTTGCCGATAACAGATACATATTCTTCCTTTGTGCTATCGCTGATAGTTGCATTTTCAGCAGCTCTTACAACTGCTTGGATACCACTCTTGCAAGCAGATTTAGCAGTATAACCTTGAGAGTGTCCTACGGTGTTCATATTTGATGAACGGAAACGGAAACGATATTTGCCGCCATTGTCTTTGTAGATTTGTACAGTGCCAGGACGCTTTCCATCATCTGGAGATGGCAAAAGCTCAACAAAACTGGATACCTTTTCTTGTGGCTTTCTTTCTGTTTCTTTGAGCTTTTTGATAGGTCTTTTCTTTTCCCTAACAGGAGTCATGATAACAGTTTCATCTGCAATTTCACTTGCAGTAGCACTATTAACCAAAACAGCACCACTTTCTTCCTTTTTAGTATCATCTTCAACAATGGGTGATAGAGTGATAGTTTCAATAGCTAAAGGCTTTTGCTCTTCTGCTTCTTCCTCTTGAGCTAAAGCTTCTTCCTCTGCAACCTTCTTTTCCACCTTTTTCTTCTTGATAGAAGCAGTAATCATTGCAATGACAAGTGCAAGCACTAATACTGCAATAACAATAACGATGGTGAGATTGTTACCGGTTGACAAAAAGCTTTTGATACCTTCAATGATCTTATCCATATCGTCCCTCCTAACGATTATTTTTTAAGTGCACGCTCTTTCATAACTTGGCGCATGCGCTCTTCGTGTGAAAGAATTTGCTTTCTTATGCGTAGTGACTTTGGTGTTACTTCCAAAAGCTCATCTGGCTCCAAGAATTCAATGCATTCTTCAAGTGAGAACTTTCTTGGGGTTTCAAGACGAAGTGCTTCATCTGAACCAGCTGCACGCATATTGGTAACATGCTTGCGCTTGCAAACATTGACAGGAATGTCCTCTTGCTTTGGAGAATATCCAACAACCATACCAGCATAAACAGGTGTACCTGGGTCAATGAACAATACACCTCTTCCTTGAGCATTGTGAAGTCCATAAGTAACAGCTTCGCCAGTTTCAAAGGCAACAAGAGCGCCATATTGACGGCGAGGCATTGCACCCTTCAAAGGTTGGTATCCTTCAAAAATACTATTCATGATACCCTCACCTCTTGTTTCCGTCAAAAAGTCAGAACGATATCCCAAAAGTCCGCGTTCTGGGATAACAAACTCCAACTTTATACGACTGTTCATTGGTGTCATATTGATGAGTTCGCCTTGTCGTTTACCCATGTTTTCCATAACTGTTCCAACACACTCTGCAGGTACATCAACATACAATCTTTCGATAGGCTCGCATAGTACACCATCTATCATTTTGTTGATAACTTTTGGTGTTGATACTTGGAATTCATAACCCTCTCTACGCATGTTTTCGATGAGAATCGAAAGGTGAATTTCGCCCCTACCTGATACGATAAAACTGTCTGCTCTTTCGCCGTCTTCAACTTTGAGAGATACATCTTTAAGTAGCTCTTTATATAGTCTTGCACGAAGGTGGCGTGATGTTACATACTTGCCTTCCTTACCAGCAAATGGGCTATCGTTTACTGCAAACAACATTTGTAATGTGGGCTCTGAAATCTTAACAAAGCTAATTGGCTCTACATTAAGTGGAGCGCAAATTGTTTCGCCAATAGTAACATTTTCGATACCACTAAAGCTTACTATATCGCCTACTTTTGCCTTTTCTACCGTGCGCTTTGTTAGACCTGTAAATTGATAGATGTTGGTTATTTTTGACCTATAAACCTTTTCGTCGTGATAGTTGCAAACAGCTACTTCACTATTAGCTTCCATTACACCACGCTCAATTCTGCCAATAGCTATTCTACCAACATATTCGTTGTAGTCTATAGCTGAAACCAACACTTGCAAAGGAGCTTCTTCATCGCCCTCTGGTGGGTCGATATGGTCAAGTATGGTATCAAACAATGGGGCAAGATTTGTGCCTGGGGTTGAAGCTGACAAGGATGCTGTACCAGCCCTACCAGAACAATAAACGATGGGACTATCAAGTTGCTCATCGGTTGCATTTAGGTCGATCAAAAGCTCGTATACTTCGTCTAATACTTCTGCAAGACGAGCATCGGGCTTATCAACTTTGTTGATAACTATGATGATCTTATGGTTCATTTCCAAAGCCTTTTGGAGAACAAATCTTGTTTGAGGCATTGGTCCTTCATAGGAGTCAACAAGAAGAACAACACCATTAATCATCTTCAAAACTCTTTCTACTTCGCCAGAAAAGTCTGCGTGTCCAGGGGTATCAACAACATTAATCTTAACACCTTTGTACATGCAAGATGTGTTTTTGGCAAGTATAGTAATACCCCTCTCTCTTTCAAGGGGGTTGTTATCCATAACGCATTCTTCAACAACTTGATTGTCTCTAAATACGCCACCCTGATGTAGCATAGCATCTACCAATGTGGTCTTGCCATGGTCTACGTGGGCAATTATTGCTATGTTTCTTAAATCGTCTCTTATCATGCTATTTGTTGAACTACTGTATAAGATATATTTTCATCATACAACTCATAAAGACCTTCAGCTTGGGTATAGTCCTTTACTCCATTGATTTCTACATATAGAACAGGACGAACATAAAAGCTCCAAACACCACTTCCATTTGGTAGCTTGAAAGTTATACCATTCTCAAGCTGTGAAAGTGATACTGCTTGTGGTTGAAGTTCATCTTCTCCCCTAAACTCATCTCCGTTCAAAGCATCAATTTCATAATAGTTTACAGCATAAGTATTGCCTTTGTATGTGTAGGTTACTGGATAGAATGTATCCATATCAATTTGATATCCTTGCCCTGCAATTAGCTTAAATTGGAAGCCACGGAAGGCATCAAGTGTCAATGGCTCTACATAGTAAGTAACCCACTCACTAAAATCAGATGTGTTGGAAACATAATCCCCAATAGCTTTTATTCTAAATTGAAGATTGCCCTTTACCATCTTGATTGTAAGGCTTGTGCCAGCAATATCAGTCGCTGTATGGACTGTGTCGGGGTAGAGCTCATATTTATACTCAACAGTATAAAGCTTTGCTCCACTTACCCTTTCCCAGCCAATCTCTATGGTATAGGAAGGCTCAGCTACCACATTGATAACCTTTGCTTGGGGTGTTTTTAACTTGCGATGGAGTATGCCATATGTCGCGCCAAAACACCCTGCTGCAATGACTATGACGGCAACAACAACTATAATTGCTATCGCCTTTTTGCTGAGCCTAATTTTTGCCATTATTATTTCTTTGCGCTTACCTTCTTGAGGTTTGCAAACTTTGGTAGACCATCTTCAAGTGGTGAATTGCTTGGACCTTGGATGAGTGGTAGAGCATAGTCAACGAAATCTTGAGTTAGTCCAGTGCCGTTTTCATTGATCCATTCAAGTGGAACTTTCTTTTCGGTATTAGCTGCAAATTCAACAGGCATGAGCTTGTAAATGCACTTGTAAGAACCACTGCTCATATCGCGTTCGAATACTACCATCTTGTCAGTTTCGCCTTCGCAAGCTGCCTTAACTGCAGTACGACCTGCGGTGAAAGCTTCTTCGATATCGGTGCCTGATGCAAGGTGTGCGCCACAGCGTTGCATTAGGTTGAATTCTACGCCACGAACCTTAACACCAAACTTTTGGTTGATAAGGTCTGCAAGTTGTGCTGCCAATCCACCAAGTTGGGTGTGGCCAAAGCCGTCCTTTGCCTTTGCTGCAGAAAGGGTTTCAACGATGAAGTTGCCATCCTTATCACGGATACCTTCGGATACACAAGCGATACACTTGCCATTGTTCTTGTCCATAACAGCCTTAACATCAGCAACAAACTTGTCAACAGAGAATGGAAGTTCTGGTAGATAGATAAGGTCTGCGCCCAAACCCTTGTAGTTTGCAAGAGATGCTGCTGCAGTTAGCCAACCTGCGTTTCTTCCCATAATTTCAACAACTGCTACTTGACCTTTGTCATATACCTTTGCATCAAGGTTAAGCTCCATAAGTGTGGTTGCAACATACTTTGCTGCACTACCATATCCTGGGCAGTGGTCGGTGCCATATAGATCGTTATCGATGGTCTTTGGAACACCGATGATGTTGCATTCGTAACCACTCTTGAGTAGGTACTTGCTGATCTTGTTGCAGGTATCCATAGAGTCGTTACCACCATTATAGAAGAAATAACGAATGTTGTACTTCTTGAAAACTTCAAGAATTCTCTTATAATCGGTGTCATCAACAGATGCATCCTTTAGTTTATATCTAACTGAACCCAAGCTTGATGAAGGGGTGTTTTTGAGAAGAAGAAGTTCTTCTCTGTTTTCTTCGCCGATATCATAAAAATCTTCTTCAAGAATACCCTTGATACCATGTGCTGCACCATATACAGCAGTGATGTTCTTTTGTTCAAGAGCTTCGATAAATACGCCAGCTGCACTTGCGTTGATAACAGAAGTTGGGCCACCTGATTGACCAAACATACATGCGCCTACCAAATTTTTCATAGTGAAATCTCCTTTAGTGTGAATATTATTAGTGATTATTAGTGTGCAAGTCGAGATGCAACCTCAAGCATCTCTTTGTTAAATACTTTTTTAATTTCCAATGCTTCATCGATTGGTAAATCGATAATCTTATTGCGTTTGATACCAATTACCTTTGACTCTTTGCTATCGTTATACAACAACTCAACAGCCCTGTCAGCACAACGAGCAGCAAGCACTCTATCTTGCATTGATGGTGTGCCACCGCGTTGAATGTAGCCAAGTTTAACTGTTCTAACAGTTATGCCCGTTCTATCGGTAATTTCCTTTTTGAGGTCTATACAGCTTCCTACGCCCTCTGCAAGCACGATAATGTCAGAAACCTTTCCCTTGATGATGTTCTTCTTCATCTTGTTGCACATTTCGTCAATGTCAAAGGGAAGTTCTGGAACGATGATGCTTTCTGCGCCACCTGCAATACCAGAATATAATGCAATGTCACCACAATGTCTGCCCATAACTTCAATGATGCAAGCACGGTCATGTGATGTCATTGTGTCCCTAATCTTGTTCATAGCATCAAGAACTGTGTTAACAGCTGTATCAAAACCAAGAGTATAATCGGTGTAGCCAAGATCGTTATCAATTGTTCCTGGAATTCCCATACAGATGATACCATGCTTGTTTGAAAGATCACGCATACCTCTAAATGAGCCATCTCCACCAATTACAACAAGACCTTCTATACCATATGCACTCAAAACATCAGCGCCCTTTTTGATACCTTCTTCGGTATTAAACTCTGGGCATCTTGCTGTCTTCAAAATAGTGCCACCCTTTTGAATGGTGTCTGATACAGAACGGCTATCCATACGATATAGGTTGCCATTGATTAAACCTTGATATCCACGCTCTATTCCGTATACTTCCATGCCCCTACTGCAAGCGCAACGAACTACGCCTCTAATTGCAGCATTCATTCCAGGAGCATCTCCGCCACTTGTAAGAACTGCTATTTTTCTCATTGAAATCTCCTTATTTCCTGAGTTGTCCGTTCCCCTTGACTATATACTTTACGCTTGTAAGTTCTTTTAGTCCTATTGGTCCACGAACATGGAGTTTTTGGGTACTAATACCCATTTCTGCGCCTAAACCGAGCTCAAAACCATCGGTAAAGCGAGTAGATGTGTTGATATATACGGCTGAACTATCTACTTCCTTTGTGAACTTTTCCATTTCACAAACATCGTTGGTTAGTATGCAATCGCTGTGATTGGTGCCGTATTTATTAATGTGTGCTATTGCACTATCAAGCCCATCTATAAGCTTGATTTTGATTATCATATCATCATATTCACAAGCAAATTCATCTTCGCCTACAAGATTTACATCTTCATATAGAGCTTTGATTTCACTTGTGCCATTGATGACAACATTTGCCTTCTTGAGAGCTTTGCATACAACAGGAACAAATGATGAAACCTTTTTGTCAATAAGCAAGGTTTCAAGCGCATTGCATGTTGATGGCCTTTGCGTTTTGGCATTCAAGATAACCGGGATTGCCATTTCAAGGTCAGCAGTTGGTGCAATGTAAATATGACAGTTGCCACCAGCTGAGGCTATAACAGGCATTGTTGCATTTGCAAGAACTACCTTCTTTAAGCCTTCGCCTCCGCGTGGAATAACAACATCAATATATTTGTTTTCGCGTAGCATTTCGGCAGTTGCTTCTCTATCTTGACTTTCAATGAGCCCTACCAAATCTGCGCTCAAACCATTTTCTTCAAGAGCAGTCTTGATGCATCCAACAAGTTTACCTACACTATTGACACTCTCACGGCTACCACGAAGAATTACGCCATTGCCACTCTTTATGCAAAGTGCAGCTGCATCAATAGATACATTGGGGCGAGCTTCAAAGATGATGCCAATAACGCCCAAGGGTGCGCGTACGCGCTTTACTTTTAGGCCGTTTGGAAGCTCATATTCCTCTACAACTTCGCCAACAGGATCTGGTAATGCTACGATAGCATCAAGCCCTTCTGCCATTTGTGCAATTCTTTGATCATTGAGTGCAAGCCTATCAATAAATGCAGCATTCCTTCCGTTTTGCTTTGCCTTTTCGATATCAATAAGGTTGGCTTCCAAAATAGCTTCCTTGCTCTCAAGCATAATTTGCTTTGCACGCATCAAAACTTTATTCTTTGTTTCAGTTGAAACACCTGCAAAGGTATTAGCTTGTAGTTTTGTACGCTCGCAAATCTCTTTAACTAACATTTTTTAGTCCTCGTCTTCTACTTCTGGAAGAATTGCATTGTGATATACATTTTGTACATCGTCCAATTCTTCAAGCAATCCAATCATCTTTTCTACACTTGCAAGATGTCCTTCTGGATCAACTTCATTGTCAGGAATCATATCAACTTGTGCTGAAAGTACACTTACACCATTTGCCTTGAGAGCTTCGGATACAGTGTAAAGATCAGAAGTTGTAGTGTAGATTTCAAACACATCATCACTACCTTCGATATCTTCTGCACCAGCATCAAGAGCAAGCATCATGAGTTCGTCTTCATCCATGTTCTTTTCGGCAATAATAACGCCCTTCTTCTTGAACATAAATGATACACAACCAGTTTGACCAAGTGAACCACCATATTTATCAAATAGGTGTCTAACATCGCCTGCAGTACGGTTCTTGTTGTCAGTTAGAGTTTCAACGATAACTGCAACGCCACCTGCACCATAGCCTTCATAGGTCATTTCTTCGTAGTTAACTGAACCAAGTTCACCACTTGCCTTCTTGATAGAACGATTGATGGTATCGTTAGGCATGTTGTTTTGCTTTGCCTTTGCAATAACATCACGAAGTTTGCTGTTAAGTGCTGGATCTGGTCCGCCTGCCTTGACTGCAACTGCTATTTCTCTGCCGATTTTGGTAAAGATGCTACCTCTTGCAGCATCGGTCTTACCCTTTTTAATTTTAATATTAGCCCATTTGGAATGTCCGGACATAATAACCTCCTCGGTATATACTATTTTTTGAGTTTGTCTACAACAGCACTCATTACGATTGATGCGCTGATTGCAGCGTTCAAGCTTTCTATTTTGCCACTATACATAGGAATTGCAAGAACTTTGTCTGCCCTTTCCCTCATTTCCTTGCTTACGCCGTGAGCTTCACTGCCAACGACCAATGCAAGAGGAGTTGTAGGTTCAAAGTTATAGACGCTTTCGCCCCCCATATCCATAATGGCTACTTTATAATTATTAAGCGCGTCACACGCGCCCGCGTAAGAAAAAGGAACTATATTTGCATAATAAACTCCACCCATAGTAGAACGGACCACCTTTGGTGAATAAGCATCAACTGAATTGATGGAGATAAAATCTTCTATCCCCATTGCAACAGCTGTTCTTATTATTGTACCTAGATTACCTGCATCGGAAATTCCGTCAAGCACCATAACTACATCCCCTGTTATCTCTTTCTTTTGAGGGAGTGGGCATAGTGCTATGATGCCTTGTGAGGTAACGGTATCACTGAGCTTATCAAAAACAAAGTCTGTAACAATCGTTGGCTCGATACCCAGCTTTTCTGCAATAGGCATGAGCGTAGATTGCTTTGACTCTGCTATATATAGTTCTTTTGCGTAACCTAATGGCATATCGCTAATTAGGTTTACCCCTTCAACGATAAATAGCGAGTGCTTTGCCCTCGCTTTTTTGTCGCTCAAGCTACGAATGAGCTTGATATTATCGTTTTGTGAAGAAGTTATAATTTTCATTAAATTTAGCAAATGAGCCTTCAATACTGAAGGCTCAAATTAACTATGCGTTGATAGCAGCCTTAGCTTGCTCGCAAAGAGCGGTGAATGCTGCTGCATCGTTAACAGCGATATCAGCAAGAACCTTGCGGTTGAGATCGATACCTGCAACCTTTAGGCCGTGCATAAGGCGTGAGTAAGAAATGTTATTAAGTCTTGCAGCTGCGTTGATACGAGCGATCCAAAGTCTTCTGAAATCTCTCTTCTTAAGTCTTCTGCCAACATATGCATATTGACCTGACTTCATAACAGCTTCGCGAGCTACGCGATAAAGCTTACTCTTTGCACCAAAGTAACCTTTGGCTTGCTTCATTATTTTTCTCTTTTTCTTTAATGCAGTAACAGCTCTCTTAATTCTCATTACCGTGCCCTCCTACTACTTTTGTCCGTAAATCATATTGTTAATGGTCTTAGCTTGAGTTTCATTAACATAAGCA
>JAFXIB010000057.1 GCA_017533505.1 Clostridia bacterium
GGGTTATACGGATTTGAGCCAAAGTATCCTATGTTTGTGGAAGAAAAGATACTTTCCAAGTGCGAAGACCTTTTCACATACGAAGAGTATATCAGCGATTTGACGGATGAGCAGATAGCATTTTTGAGTTATTGTTCAGCATCGACCTTGCTATCAAGGAACTTTGTTGAGAACATATATAGTGATGGCACAAGGGTACTTGAGTATCTCTCACGCAAGGGTGTATATGTATCCAAGCGCGAGCGCGAAGATTTTGATGACACGCTATATAGGATTGATGCTGGCTTTGCGCGATACTTGACATCACAAAAGGAAAAGTATGCAAACTTATTGGGCGCATACAAAGATTTTGATGTCAAAAAGAACATATACACCTATGTATCCAAGACCAACAGCAACTATTTTGATGCGTTGTTATTTGCATACAGGCTAAAGAGTGTTGACGATATTGAAGAGCTTATCAAAAAGATATTTAACTGTCCCATACACATACCAAAGCTACCCAATTTCTTGCGTGCTCACAAGGAGCTACTCAAGGTAAAGGACCTTGCATTCCTTGAGAAATATCCATACATTAGGGTATTCCAACTATTCCTATACACCACTCACAATACTGATGACGAAGAAACTCTCCCCAAGCTCAAAGAGCTTGCATCATATTTTATGGAAAGGGAGGACTATCTCTCATACCATATTGTACTTGCAGCAGAGTGCATGATATATGATAGGCAAGGTAACAGAGAAGAAATCGTCAAGATATTCCAACAAGTTGACGAGTTTGCTGGTAGCAACGAGCAATACAAGGGCGTTGGCATGGTAACCAAGATGATGATACCCGATTTCCCAAGGTATGCTGACATGAAGGCATCGGAGATAGAAAAGCTCCTAACCGAAGAGTCATCAAAGTATTTTTGGTATTTCAAGGCGCTTGAAGATTTGAGCTTCTACTATTACAAGCAAGGCAACTATCGCAAGAGCTTGGAAATCAGTGAGCGCATCAAGAGCAAGCTTCGTTACTATCAAATTCCACCAAGACTTGTCGCGATGGCATACTACGAGAATACCGACATTGACGCTGTGGAAAAGAAGGTAGACGAAGCCTTGCAGTTTGCATTAGCAAACGACCTAACCGAAGACATTTATATGCTATATACAGCAAAGAGTTTGGTATACGCATATCGTGGTGACATGTCAAAGTCAAAGGAGTACAGCAACCTATCCCTACAAAACATCGGCAAGGAAAACTGTTACGAAAAGTTCTTTACCGTTATGGTAAGGGTATGGCAACACGCAAAGGTAGGGGAGCACAAATACGCACACGACCTTGCCAATGTATATTTGCATTATGCACGCCAAAAGGCACCGGAATACACACAATTTATGGCATCAGCGTTGGGATATGCGCTATTCAAGATGGGCAAGGTAGACGATGCCTATGTACTTGCAAGAGAGGCAATCCAAGTGGGTTCCAATAGGTCAATTGCATGGCTGATGAGTATGGGTATAGCCACCAACTATTTGCTTTCAAAGGGCGAAGTTCAAGAGGTGGATACACTACTAACCAACATCATCAAGGCTTCATCCAGCCACGGCATGAATATGCTCATTGTAGACAACGCAAACGACATATTTGCACCAATACTTGGATACGCACAGGAAATGGGTATTGAGCCCAAGAGCATTGATGAGATTATGCACGCAGTACATCTCAAAGAGGGCGACAATCATCAATCAGCATCGGTACAACTCAAGATGTTTGGTAGCGTATCAATCACAACTGGTGGCAAGGAAATCCAATGGAAGACAAGGAAGTCCAAGGATTTATTTATGCACTATATACTTGCTGGCAAGGTGGGCATTGACCGTAATGTTATCCTTGACCTACTATGGAAGGATTATTTATACGAATCAGCCATCAACAATCTCAAGACCACCAACAACATCATACGCAAAACGCTTGATAGTTATGGTATAGATTACAAGCTCAACTATATCAACTCTCGCTATTCTATCACGATAAACAATCTTGACAACGAATATGCTCGTTATAAGCTCCTAATGGAGAGCTTCAACAAGGAAAGCGAACTCAACCATAAGGTAGAGATGATGGATAGTATTCTCAAGATATATCGTGCCGACCTATGTATGGATATCAACTATCCCGAGTTTGAGCACGAGCGCACATCGGTCAAGCAGGAGCTTGTTATAGCAATGATAAAGCTGATAAGACTACTTGCAAAGGCAGGGGAGTATTTGGAGAGCAAGCGCTTCTTGAACGCACTAATGCTCATTGACGAAAATAACGATTACAATCATATGGTATACGAGCTCGATAGGTTCATCAAGCTGACAAAATAGGGGAAAATATGAATTACTCAAAGGAATGGAAAGATTACAGAGTTATAGCAACGGGTAACGGATATAAGCTTGAGGACTTTGGTGGCATCATACTATTAAGACCGGACCCACAAATAATATGGAATGAGCCATTTGATATGCGCTCATACAAAGGATTACACGCAGTATACGAACGCAGTTCAAGTGGCGGCGGAGAGTGGCACAAATTGCGTCCTATCCCAGACGAATTCAATGTAAACTGGCGCGACCTTAAATTCTCACTCAAATTGATGGGCTTCAAGCATACTGGGGTATTCCCCGAGCAAGCCTACAACTGGGGCAGAATGATAGACCTAATTAAGGGAGCTAACCGAGAAATCAAGGTACTCAACCTATTTGCATATACAGGTGGCGCGACTATTGCATGTGCATCAGCTGGCGCAAAGGTAACCCATGTTGATGCAGCAAAGGCTATGTGCGAGCGTGCTGGAGTCAATGCAAGGTTATCTGGGCTTAAAGACAAGCCTATCAGATACATTGTTGATGATTGCTTCAAGTTTGTTGAGCGCGAAATTCGTCGTGGCAACCACTATGATGCCATCATAATGGACCCACCAAGCTATGGCAGAGGCCCAAGGGGCGAAATGTGGAAGATAGAAAACAAGCTCTTTGAACTTGTGGAGCTGACATCCAAAGTGCTATCAGACAATCCTTTATTCTATCTTATCAACAGTTATACAACTGGCTTACAGCCATCGGTCATGAGCAATGTATTGGAGCTTGTATTTGGCGACAAGGAACATTTTGTAGATGCCTATGAAATTGGCTTGCCAACCGAGCAAAAAAACATTATACTACCATGTGGAGCAAGCGCATTGCTTGAGTTTAAGGGATAATTACTATGGAAAAATTCGACTACAAAGACCTTAATATCGTATATGAAGACAACCATATCTTGGTTGTAGTAAAGCCACAAAACCTACCCACCTGTGGCGATGAAACTGGCGATGACAATCTACTTGATTTACTCAAGCAGTACATCAAGGTTACCTATGATAAGCCAGGCGAAGTATATCTTGGCTTGTTGCACAGACTTGATAGGCCAACTGGTGGTGTTATGGTATTTGCCAAGACATCAAAGGCAGCAAGCAGACTATCCGAAAACATCAGGACAGGGGACTTTGACAAGCGTTATCTTGCAGTAACCGTAGGTGTACCAAGAGAAAAGAAAGCCATACTCAAAAACGGACTTATCAAGGACGAAAAGCGCAACATGGTAACATGTGTTCCACTACATATGGAAGGTGCAAAGCAAGCAGTACTTGAGTACAAGACTGTTGATGTAAAGGAAGGCAAGCAAAGCATAGCGCTTCTTGATATACATCTTATTACCGGCAGAAGTCACCAAGCACGCGTACAGCTCAACTTTATCAATTGTCCAATCTTTGGTGATTATAGATATGCATCAAGCAAATCACCCCAAGGCTACAATCTTGCACTATGGGCATATGAACTTCGTTTCCCACATCCAGTAACCAAAGAAATCATGGTATTTAGGGTAAATCCCCCAGTTGAAGAAACACCATGGTCATTGTTTGATATTGCTACTAAACTTGCCCTAATCAAATAAAACGCGTTATTTTGGCGCAATCCATAGGAAAACACAAAAACCCACTCGGTCGTTTACGCAAAGTAAAGTCCCGTCGTGGATTTTCTTTTTTGCTCGTTCTTCATCTAAACTGTCGCATTTTATGAAAGCAAAAGCATTTGCAGTTAAATACCTCGTTACACTCGGCGATAATTAC
>JAFXIB010000058.1 GCA_017533505.1 Clostridia bacterium
ATCAAGTAGTCCTAAAACGGTACCAAGCATTTTTTCGTCACTTGCACTCATTCCGTAAGCAAGGTCGATTGGCTCAAACAAGCCTTTTACGATACGGAGTAGACCACTATTTTCGTCAAGGAGAATGTCAACGAGCTTCTTAACATTTGTGCCGTCTTTGAATAGGTCCATTGCTTCTTTCATGCCATCGTCAAGGTCTTCGTAAGCAACATCTCTACCACCAATGTGGTCCATATAAGCATTGATTACAAAATCAAATAGTCCAAGACCTTCGCTGTTAACTGGCATATTTAGTGCAGTTTGGAGAAGCTCATCAACATAACCACAGAGCTTTGCGCCATGCTCGGTGCCTTTGAATTCTGGGTTGTCGCCACCATATGTATAGTCTTTGAGAACTACCACTTCAAGGTGTCTTACAAGGTTGTCAACAAGGTCTGCAGCAAGAGGCTTAATCATGTTAACGATGGTGTTGTCAGGAAGAATGCCTGCAACAAAGTCGCCAGCACTGCCAATGAAGTCTACATTTACATAGTCTTCATAAATCATGTTTTCAACTATCTTGAGAAGGAGCTTGTTGCCAGCATAGGTTGCTGGGTCGGTAATGATGGTCTTACCACCCTTTACGGTAACAACATCGTTGAGGTCATATCTATCAAGATATGCATCATCGATAAATCCCATTTCTACAAGATTGGTGATATCAACTTCTGGAATCAGGCAAAGATGAGTGGTGTAGTTTTCTGCATAGTCATCGCCTACTTGACCGCGCTCAATCTTAACAAGACGGAGTGCTGCGTTGAAGCCTGTTATAGATGAAGTTTGAACATCAGTGATAAGGTTGCCATTCAAAGAAATGCGTGAATGGATGTCGTTTGCATGCATGTGTCCAGAGAAAGCATAACGAACACCCATATCTGCAAGCATATCAGCTGTTTCAAATGTATTATAGAAGGTAAAGTCTTTGAGCAAACTATCTTCGCCTTCAAAGTGTGGAAGTACATTGCGGTGAGAAAGGCTAATGAGCATTTGATTATCAAAGTCGCCATCATCACGCTTGCCGTTCAAATATGCAATGATATTATCGTGAAGCACACCGCCAAGATGATGTTCGGTTTCTTCATTAGAAACACTTTCATCAATACCGATGATGGTATGATTGCCATTTATCTTTGCTGTGTAGGTAAGTTCGCCACGGAGATAGTCATTTGCGCTTCCATCAATGATTCTTTGTTCTGCGCCGTTTTCACGATATAACCATTCCATTTCAGTGGTTTCAGCAGTTGTGGAGTTGACAAACTTGATGCCATTATCACTAACACCACTTATATAAGCATCATCATATGGGCAGTATGTATCATACAAATCGGTTCTGGTGTTATAGAATTCTTTGATTTCTTCGTCTGTCAAATCTGGGAAGCCAAGTGAAGAGTAAATCTTGCTCATTTCCAAACGGCTTACCTTGTCGGTTAGATGAGCAGAACCATCTTGACTATAATCAAAAGCTTCTTGGTTGTATAGGTCGTGGTTGCCTAATACAACAAAAATTTGGAAGTCTTCGTTTCCGTTTGCTCTTATTCTATTTTGAGTTTGACGGAGCAAGTTAGCAATTTCAACATGTCCTTGTGGCTCGCCATCTGTAGTGTTGTCACCTGTAACCACCAAGTAGTCAGGATTGCTTTCTACTATCATTTCAAGACCGGCAAGCACATAACGATGACTTTCGATGGTTAGCTTTGGAGATGATGCAACTCTGTTTGCAAAATCAGTACCTTCTCCTGTATGACCATAAGCCATTGGGAAATAGTGAATGTCTGTGAGATGTCCTATTACTATTTCATCATCAGCAACAAACTCATCTTTAGCAACAGCTGTGTTTGCATCAAAGTCAAATGCAAATACGCCCATCAAGATAGCAAGTGAGAGAATTGCTACTGCTACAAAAAGGAAGGACTTGGATAAATGTATTTTTTTGCTCATTGTGAGGCTCCTTTGAGTGCAAGCACTCAAGTAAAATAATATTTATTATATACTCACGCGCGCGTGATGTCAATATACATTACGCTCAAAAATACCATAATTATACTTTAGGTTAATAGTGCTTTTTTGTTTTGTTTCATTTATATTAATGCTATTAAACCTAAATTTGAGCTACCCTTTTTAGCAAATTGGATACCCTGTTACGATGTTTTACGAATAAAAAGTTTTGTGTTATATTATCTTTAAGTTGTGAATAATATATACTATGAAAAAAGATTGTCTAATTGTAATCAACAACCTTTCTGGTAATTCAAGCAAAATTGACATTGATGCTCTCAAGAATAAGCTTGCTGTGAGCTACAATAGTTTTGATGTAAAATATATCCCCGAAGACCTTGGTGTAATGGGTGGGAGCGAATATGCAGGTGTAGCTGTTTGTGGTGGAGATGGCACTCTTAATCATATCATAAACACCACCCTACCCCTCAACACAGCGCTATATTATATCCCTTGTGGTACCTTGAACGAAGTCTATGGCGCTCAAAAGGAAAGCACTCTTACCCTTGTTGGACATGCTGGCAAAATACTGTTTAGCTATGTATGTGCAACTGGCACTTTCACACCACTTGGATACGCAGTTGACACCAAGAGTAAAAAGAAATTCAAAGCGCTTGCCTACATCTCAAAGGTGTTGCGCGAATACAAGGTTTACGATATTAATGCTAAACTTAACCTTGATGGAAAAAAGATTGAAGGCAACTATACTCTACTTATGTTACTCAACTCTCCAAGATGTTTTGGCTTCAAATTCAACCGACTTTACCACAAAGGTGAGATGTGTTTACTTGCAATAAAAAGCCCTGGCAAAAACAATTTCATCAACAAAGTCAAGATCTTTTTCCCCTTCTTCCGTTCCTTCTTCATAGGTTTTAGCAAGCCCTATGAGAGCAAAAACATTCTTTTTACTCCCTTCAATCATCTTGACCTTGAGCTACAATCCCCCACTCCCTTTTGTGTTGACGGCGAAAAATACGACATTGACAAAACAATCGACATCAACATCACCAAACTCAAAAACCCCATTAAGATTATCAATGCGTAGGCAGTATTTGTTAAATTATTAGCAAAAAGCCCTAATAGCACATCTTGACAAGTCTATTAGGGCTATATTTTTATATTTTACACTTTTTAAGTCTTCTTATCCAAAGTTGATACCAAGGTGGAAAATCTATTCCACTTTCGGGTATGAACATAATTTCATTCATTAACCCATAGAATACAACCTTAAAATCCAAGTTTTCATCTGTATTATTTGTTATCTCTTTGTAGGTTTCATAAAGATAATAAACATTACCCCACATGTTTACTAATGGATAAAGACCATAGGCATAGTCTGCGTATATCGGTTGATATGGGTCGATAAATCCAACCAGCTTAAAGTCTTTAGGCTCTACCATAATGTTCATGATATTTATATCACCATGGCATAGGACAGGTTTTTCAGGCTCATTTTTAAGTGATTTATATTTTTCTATAGCTTTGTTAATGAGTACATAATGCTTTTTGTTGAACTTGCCGTTTGCGTATAGTTTATTCATATACTCTATCGCTGGCTTCAATTTCAACTCTTCAAAGCACTCCGACCAAGTATCATACTTTGCATTATCCAAATAACCAAATTTCTCATTGGTTGCATTTTCCCAGCCTAAAATACCATTGATTACTTCTTTTGCAAGTGCTTTCTTTTTTGCTTTTGACCTAAAAATAAACTTTGGATGCAAAAGATTTTGCCCTATTAAGAACTCCATAACCAGCAAGTCTTCGTTATAGTAATAAACTTTAGGCACCTTTACACTCGTATGCTCGGCAAGTATTTTTAGTGTTTTAGCTTCTGTTTCGCTCAAATCTTTCCTTGAATAATTTTTGATGGCAACAACCCTACCGTCAACAAGTGTAGCCTTAAAAACTTTTCCAAAACTACCACCACCAAGATATTTAGTGCTGACAATCTCTGAATTTAAGGCTTTAACAACTGCATCATAATTGTATTGCATAGTCATTTCTCCTTTTTAGATTGATTATTAAAGTTCTTGTGGTTTGTAGTTTTAGTTTAATTCCAATCGTATTGTGGTTATATCATAATCGTGTTGTTTATATCAATTTTGTGTTGTAATTATCAAGAAATTATGATAAAATGAGCCTATGGAAACCAATAAACTCGTAAGTATAAACATTTTACCACCGACAAAAAATCCTATTTTTGAGCAACGCGAAACTTGTGTTACTCATACTCCCTATATGGTAGAAACTGCTTTTTATTCATTGGTGCAAGCAGGTGACATAGAAAGGGTTAAAAATAGCATAGATAACTTTATTAAAGATGGTATCGTTATCGGTAGGCTTTCCAACGATTCTTTAAGACAAATACAATACTGGGCAGTTTGTTGTATTACTCTTGGTACAAGATATGCAATACAAGGTGGATTGGACGAAATGGTGGCATATAATTTAGCCGACTCATTTATCATAAAAATCGACAAAATGACCAAGCCCGAAGAAGTTGTTGATTACTTAATAACTGTATTTTTAAAGATTACTGAATCAGTAAAAAAGCACTCACACCCTACTTACTCAAAGGAAATTCATGCTTGCATAAACTATATTGACAAACATCTTCACGAAAAATTAACGATTGAAAATATTGCTACTGAGATGGGATATAGTAAATCATGGCTACCAAGAAAATTCAAAAGTGAAACTGGAACAGCTATGACCGACTATATAATGTCCAAAAAGATTGAAGAAGCAAAATCTTTGTTGCGTAGCAACACTCCACAAAACATTGTTGCTTACTCTCTTGGTTTTTGCTCACAAACTCACTTTATACAATGCTTCAAAAAGCAATGTGGAATTACGCCCAACCAATTTTTGCATAAATTATAGCTTGTTTACCTACATTGTTATGCCAGTTTGAATTTTGTGAAGCTGGTCACCAAAGACTGGTGTTATTATTAAAACGCGTTAGTTTGGATGAAGAACAATGCAAAACAAAAGAGCCTGCCGACGGGACTTTACTTTGCGTAAACGACCGAGGGAGGCTCTTGTTTTGTGAAGTTATTCGCCAAAATAACGCGTTTTATCAATAGTTTTTGTCTATATACAAACAAGCTTGCGTTGCTGCATTTGCGCCATCGCCTACTGCTGTTGTTAGCTGACGAACAGACTTGGTACGACAATCCCCTGCTGCATAGATACCAGGGGTGCGAGTGCAAGTGGACTCGTCGGCAATGATAAAGCCTTGCTTGTCAAGGTCAACAAGGTTGGCATACTTTCCGTTGTCTGCCACTTGACCGATTGCAACAAATACTGCCTTCTTGCGAATGTCAAGGATTTTGTCGCCGTAGGTTTCCTTGAAGCGAATACCCTCAAATTTATCTTCACCGATAAATTCTTTTGATGCGTATCCCATTATGATTTCTACATTTTCTCTTTCCTTGAGGCGATTTACAAGCATGGGTTCGCCAGCAAAGTAGTCAAACAATGTTACAACTGTAACCTTTTTGCAGATGTTGGATAGGTAAAGTGCATATTGGAGAGCAGAGTTACCATCTCCTATGAGCATAACCTCTTCGCCCTCATAGAAAGCGCCATCACAAAGTGCGCAGTAATATACTCCATTGCCAATGAACTCTTGTTCTTTTGGAAGTCCCAAATGGCGATGCTTTACGCCAGCAGCGATGATAACAGCTTTTGAAGTATAGGTGTGATAGTCAGTTGTAACTCTAAAGCCCTTTTCCAAGCCTTCTATTGAACTAACCGTCTCAAGTTCAAAGGCAACCCCTTGCTCCATGATCTGGTCAAACAAACGGTCGCTGAGGTCCTGTCCGCTGATTTCTTTGATGGTTGGGAAGTTTTCTACTCTTGGAGAAAATGAAATTTGCCCCCCTACTGTTTCCTTTTCGATGATAAGAACACTCTTGCCACCGCGAAGGGCGTAAAGAGCTGCAGTCATTCCACTTGCGCCTGCGCCTACTATGATAATATCGTAATCGTAATTCATATATCCTTTACCTTAAAATCGCTCCACCTTTCAGCGGAGCGACTCTTAATTTTTGTTAGATTTTAGTGAGTGCTGTCCTCAATGTACTTTTTGATGTTGGAAGCGTTTTCGTATTTAGCTCCGTTCGCGATAAGGGTGGGAGCAGTCTTGACGCCGTTTGCATCAAATTGTGCCTTTGTGCTTGCATCTGCAACAACGGTATCGTACTTGATGCCAGCCTTATCAAGGAGCATCTTTACCATTTTGCAGTTGGGGCATGTTGCTGTGGTATAAAGGGTGATACCATCTTGGCAAACATCAGTTTCTACTTTGATTTCGCCTGCAACTTGGCTATGAGGAGTGTTGTACTTGGATACATTGTATACCTTTCTGTCCTTGAACTCTTGGCTCTTACCATCGTTCCAGTTTCTTACAGGACGATAGTAACCGGTGATACGGCTGTAAACTTCGGTGGTTTCGCCACAGATTGGGCAGGTATATTCTTCACCACTGATGTAACCATGGTCCTTACAAATTGAGTAAGTTGGGCTCATTGAGTAGTAAGGCAAACGATAGTTTTCAGCAATCTTTCTTACAAGGTTCATTGCACTTTGCCAGCTTGGTAGACGCTCGCCAAGGTATGCGTGGAATACGGTACCTGAAGTATAGAGGGTGTGGAGTTCGTCTTGTAGGTCAAGTGCTGTGAATACATCTTCGGTATATCCAACAGGAAGGTGTGAGCTGTTGGTGTAGTATGGGGTATCATCCTTTGACTTTGCTGCTGTGATGATGCCAGGGTATCTTTGAACATCGTGCTTTGCCAAACGATAGCTGGTGGATTCTGCAGGAGTAGCTTCGAGGTTATACAAATCACCATACTTTTCTTGGTAGTCAGAAAGTCTATTACGCATATGGTTGAGAACTTCAACAGCAAACTTTCTTGCCTTTTCTTCGGTGAGGTTTGCCTTAATCCAGTTTGCGTTCAAGCAAGCTTCGTTCATACCAACAAGACCTATGGTTGAGAAGTGGTTGTCAAGGTTATCAAGATAACGCTTGGTGTATGGATATAGACCATTCTCAAGAAGGTTTGAGATAATATCGCGCTTGATCTTCAAGCTTCTTGTACTGATGTCCATCATCTTGTCAAGACGAGCATAGAAGTCTTTTTCGTCCTTTGCGATGTATGCAAGGCGTGGCATATTGATGGTTACAACACCGATTGAACCGGTTGACTCACCACTACCAAAGAAGCCACCACTCTTCTTGCGAAGTTCACGAAGGTCAAGACGAAGTCTGCAACACATTGAACGAACATCACTTGGCTCCATATCGGAGTTGATGTAGTTGCTGAAGTAAGGAGTACCATACTTTGCAGTCATTTCGAAAAGAAGCTTGTTGTTTTCGGTTTCGGACCAGTCAAAGTCAGCAGTAATTGAATATGTTGGGATAGGATATTGGAAGCCACGGCCATTAGCATCACCTTGAATCATGGTCTCGATGAATGCCTTGTTAATCATATCCATTTCTTTCTTACAATCCTTATATTTGAAGTCTTGCTCTTCGCCACCAACGATAGCATTTAGCTCTGCAAGGTCGTTTGGTACAACCCAGTCAAGAGTGATGTTGCTAAATGGAGCTTGAGTACCCCAACGAGAAGGAATGTTTACGCCGTATACGAAGCTTTGAATGCACTTTTTAACTTCGTAATAGCTCAAGTTATCCTTCTTTACAAATGGTGCAAGATATGTGTCAAATGAGCTGAATGCTTGAGCACCTGCCCATTCGTTTTGCATGATGCCAAGGAAGTTAACCATTTGGTTACATAGAGTAGAAAGATGGCGTGCTGGAGAAGATGTAATCTTGCCGGTAACACCACCAAGACCTTCCTTGATGAGTTGCTTGAGTGACCAACCTGCACAGTAGCCAGTGAGCATGCTCATATCGTGGATATGGATGTCGGCCTTACGGTGAGCGTTTGCGATTTCTTCGTCATAAACTTCGCTCAACCAGTAGTTAGCTGTGATAGCGCCAGAGTTAGATAGGATAAGACCACCTACTGAATAGGTAACGGTACTATTTTCCTTAACGCGCCAGTCGCTTACATTTAGATAATCATCAATAACCTTTTTATAGTCAAGGAGAGTACCTTGAATATTTCTTGCTTTTTCGCGTTGCTTACGATAAAGAATATATGCCTTTGCAACATCAGCGTAACCTGCTTGGATAAGAACAGTTTCTACGCTATCTTGGATTTCTTCAACGGAAATATATCCATCTTTAATCTTGCTATTAAAATCTGCAGTAACTCGGAGAGCAAGTAGCTCCAAGGTACTTCTGTTGTAATATTTATCCAATGAATCAAAAGCTTTAGATATTGCGCCTATGATTTTATTAGTATCAAATTCTACTACTTTGCCTTCTCTGTTGACAACTTGGTACATAATCTACCTCCCGTGAAAATTAATCGTGCATTAGTATTGTATACACGATTTCGTTTTCTGTCAACAGGTTTTTTACAATATCTTGTGGTATTTTTTTCTAAAAACACCATGTCAACCACAAAATGTTGTGGTATCTATGGCTACCGACACTCGGTTTCGATACCGTTTTTTATTAAAATTTGCTTAAAATCTTGCATTTTTGCATCATCAAGGGGTGTGAATGTCCCACACAAAATATCCCCTGAATCTTTGAACGATTGTAAAAAATATTTTTTGGCACCTTTTAGCCATTCAGCAATGGATTTTATGTCCTCTTCGGAGTGCAATTCTTCCATTGTGGTGGTGCGAAATTCGTAAGGAATGTTACAGTTTTTGAGTAGCTCGACACTTCTTTCGATGCGTAAAATGTCGATATTTTGTAGCCCTACTGTTACAGCATATTTGTCTTTTGAGTTTTTGATATCCATGGCTACATAATCGACAAGACCATCATTTAGTAGGTCTTCCAAAACCTCTGGATGATAGCCATTTGTGTCAAGCTTAACCTTGTAACCAAGATTTTTAATCTTGATGATAAATTCTTTTAGGTCCTTTTGAATGGTGGGCTCGCCACCGGTAATTACAACGCCATCCAAAATACCCTGTCTTTTTTTGAGATAGGCAAGGACCTCTTCTTCAGATATATTATCACCTTCGGCCTTAACTAAAGTTGCGTTGTGGCAAAAGGGACAACGAAAAGAGCAACCTGCAGTAAATACTATGCAGGCTACTTGTCCGGGAAAATCTAATACTGTTAGTTTTTGAAGTCCTTGTATAATCATATTATAGGTAAATTTCTTTTAGATACTCCATGCTTTCGCGAGTAGTCTTATCTGGATTTTTGGTAAGGTCGTGCTCGATATAGGCAAACTTGGTGCCAGCTTGTTCTGCACTACTCAAAATATCCTTGAAGTCAAGATTACCCTTGCCAATGTCTTGGAATGCTGGGAATTTGAAGGGCGCCCACTTCCAGTCCTTTAGGTGGATGTCGGTTACTCTACCCGACAATTTTTGTAGCCACTCGGATGGATTATGTCCAGCATAGCGACACCAGAATGTATCAAAGATAAACTCCATATCGCTGTTGTCATAAAGATGCTCTATGATTAGCTTGTCGCCCATCTTTTTGAATTCTTTTGCATGGTTATGATAGCCAAACTTCAAGCCATATGGTTTGAGAGTGTCGGAAACTTTGTTTACAATATCCACAAACTCCATGAGCTTATCGTAGCTTGAAGAGTATTCTACGCTCATCATACCGAGCCCAACGGTATGAGCACCCATTTTTAGATGTTCTTCAGCCACCCTTTCGGTATCGTTTATAATTCTATCAAAGGGAGTGTGGCTAATTGGCACTTCGATACCATGTTCGTCGCCTATCTTTTTGACTTCTTCGGGGGCAATTTTGACCTTTACTCCACTCCATTGTGCAACGGAGCAACCATATGAAGCAAGCCTTCCAAAGACAGCGTCAATATCATCGGCTGTCTTTAGAATGTTTCTATAGGTATAAAGTTGTGAGCCTATTTTTATCTTATCCATGTTTAGCTATTATAGTGCCTTCTTTCTGAATAGGTAGAAGAAGAATAGTATTACGAATGCAAGTCCCATTGCACATCCAATGATGAGTAGTGGCATTGCCTCGCCTCTTTCTGCGACGAATAGAATGTGCATGCTACCGCCTTCAAGAGCAACTTCTACAAAGCCGTCTTCGCTGGGCGCGTCAACAGCGTGCAATACATTTTCTTCGGAATCCATAAACCAAGTTGATACGCCAAGATTTTGCAGTTCATCGCTGAGCTTAATCTTTAGGCTTACTTTTTCGCCTTGGGCGTACTCTTCAAGAGGAATTCTCTCTTCGCCCTTTACGATATAGATGGTATATGCAGAGTCAATTTCTTGGGTGTAGTTTTCGCCAGAAAGGACGATTTCTTGGGTTTGATGTACATCAAGTGTTTCATCTGCGCCGAAGCCACTTTCCTTTGAAAGGATAAATGTTATACCAGCTTGCTCTACTATGAGTTCGGTAGGACGGATTTCAAATGTAAATGTAAATTGTTCTGGCTCTGCGTAGTCGCCAACGATTGGTGCAGTGATAGCAATTTCGTAGATACCAACTTCGGTAAATGAGTTTTCAACAAAGATACCATTTACTGTAAAGACAGGTTCTGCGCCACTTGATACTTTTGCATCAAATACATAAGCTACACCGTCATAGAGCTTGGTGTAGATTAGGTTGCTTACGCTAATCTTTGTTGCAAGACGCAAGGTGAAGATTGCGCCCTTAACGGTTACATCGTAGTTGGGATTTTCGTTGTAGCTTGCCGTGAGTTGATATTCGCCTGGGGTTGAGTCAATTTCATCGACAGGAACAACCTTGATATCAAGATCGTCACCGCGCAAGATACCGCCAGAAACCTTGTAGCCCTTCTTGCTGATTTGACTTGCCTTGGTTCCCTCTTGGTTGTATAGAACGATGGTTATCTTTCTTGGGAGAACGGTATAAGTACCATGGCTATCGTCCTCTGGGCGAGTGAGAAGTGTTACAGCGTAGTTGGGATTTACGATAGTACCTGTAATAGCATACTTACCTGGGATTTTGCCCTCCTCACGAGTTAGTGCTACGGTGAAGACATCGTTTTCAAGTGGTTTGTATGGAGAGGATGAATCTATTGAATATGTAAGCTCTGCATCTTCGTCGCCGTACTCACTAAAATGGTTATCAGCTCTGAATGTAACAGGTCTTGGCAATATGGTGTAAGAGCCTCTTGCTACGGTTACATTATAGTTACCGCTTGAAGTTGTGGTTGCAACAAGTTGATATACACCAATTGGATAGCTATCCTTTGGCTCAAGCTTGAGGTCGAGGTCGATTGGGTCGCCGTCGACAAAGTTACCAGCGATAACCTTTATACCAGCTGGATCAAACTCTGGCTCTTCGCCATAGTAACCTTCTTGGTGAGTAACCTCAACGGTGATGTTGATTTGGTTAATCTTTAGGCTTGCGCTTGCAATCAAGCTGGTTGGGTAGTTGTAATTGCGCTCGTCAATAACATAGCTTGCCTTTACGATATAGATGCCAGCATCTTTGAATGCAAATGGAGTATCTTGTGTGGTTTCGCCATAAGTATAGGAAACGGTTATTGAGCTTGGTAAACCTACTGCCATGATAGAACGAGTGGTGCCATTGTAATCATACTCTGCATTGTCGAATGCATAGCCTGATAGGTCATAATCTGCCTTCAAGATGGTTACATTGTGGGTTGTGGTGTTGGAGTGGTAGTTTTCGGTTTCTGGGACAGAAACGGTTATAGTAAGAACGCCACCATCTGGAACATCAACAAATGTATTATTTTCGTAAGATACTACAGCACCATCGGTGTTGGTTGATTTTACACCAGTAATGTGTTGGGGTGCACCATTATAGCGATAGATTGTTTGGTCTACTGCTGTAAAGTCAAATGTTGGAGTTGCCTTTAGCACACTAATGGTAACACTTGCTTCAGCTTCTTGGAAGTTATCGGGGATGAGGTCGGTGGTATCGTTTACAACCTTGAAGGTCAAGGTGTATGTACCAACATTCTTGATTTCAACATGATTGCCGAGATCATCGGTTGCAAACTCTGGATATACAATACCAGCTGTGATATTATCGCGGTTGGTGTATACATAGAAGTTGCTCATATTGATTGCAACAGCCTCGCCGGTATATTCAAATTCTTGCTTCATCAAATCAAACTTAACTTCCGTTACAGCTTGAGAGATAACATAATTTGCACTTATGAAAGTTACATGATAGTTATCGTTTGACTTGGTTGCAGTTAGTGGATATGTGCCAGCATTTTCTGATGTAGCAGCCTTGATGATTCTGATACCGAGGTCTTCAATAATTGAGTCGCCTTCTTTTAGATGCCACTTATTTTGGTCAACAACAACTGCTTCCTTATATACAGAAGTTTGTTCTTCAAGGATAACGGTTACTTGTTTTTGGTTAATCTTACCATCCACTGTATCGATGCCACCATCTTCAAAGTAGTAGTTACCAGCAGTTGCACCACCAATGCTCTTTGTAATTGTAATGGTTATGGTTGAGTCATTGAGGGTTGCATTCTTGCTTGAATATTCACCGGTAATGGTGTAGCTCAAGGTTTCGCCGTCTACTGCGTTTACAATTTCAACATTTGTGATGTTTCCTTCTGGGAGAGCAGTAGTTCCGTCGAAGGTCTTTGTATTGTTGAGAGTATAAGTTAGGTCAACTTTACGAGCTGTGATGTCAGCAGTCAAGCTGTCAGTTCCAACCAAGCTAATGTCGTAGTTGTTAGGGTCGGTTGCGCCTACTGGTGTAGCTACTGTGCTGTTTAAGGTAATCTCCTTACCTACGCCAACATTTGCATCTTCAAACTTTGCAGTTAGGTCATAAGTGATACCGTCTTCTCCAAGTAGACCAGCTACTGTTGGTTGAGAATCAAGAGTAATATCGGTGTTTCCGTCATAAGTCTTGCTTAAACCATTGCTACTGAATGTTACGGTTACATCTTTAGCTGTGATATCAGCAGTCAAGCTATCAGTACCAACCAAGATAATGTTGTAGTTGTTAAGGTCGGTTGCGCCTACTGGTGTAGCTACTGTGCTGTTTAAGGTAATCTCCTTACCTACGCCAACATTTGCATCTTCAAACTTTGCAGTTAGGTCATAAGTGATGCTATCTTCTCCAAGTAGACCCGCTACTGTTGGTTGAGATGCAAGAGTAATATTGGTGTTTCCGTCATAAATCTTACTTAAATCGGTACTATCAAAGGTTACAGTTACATCTTTAGCGCCAATTACCATATCTACTGTGTAGGATTCAGTTTCCATATAGTAGTCTGTGTTAGATACCTTAAAGCTTGCTGTTACCTTATAGCTACCAACATTCTTGTGTTCTGCAACAGCGTTACCCAACGCATCGGTATAGCTGTATGCTACTGATACATAGCTTGGCATATCAGACCAGCTGATTGCGACAAATTGGTTTTCGCCATTGTAAGTGTAGGTTTCACTTACAAATATAAGGTTTGTGGTATCGATTTGAGTGCGTGCTGGCACTACAACGATTGTGCCAACGCCAGCGTAATCAAAGCTATAGTTAGTATCAACGCCTCCGATGTATGGTATTGGGTGAGTACCTGAAACGAGTGCTTTGACTTCCTCACAATCTACACTGACCTTTTGGGCAAGAACACTTTCGGTTTCGCCATTTACAAAACCTTCATAAGTGATACTAAAGTCGTCTTGAGTTACAACATCGCCTTCAGTAATAGATGCTTGCTTATGGGTGATGGTAACAGTCAAGGTTGCCTTTGTAATAGTGATTGTCAAGCCATCCTTGTTGGTCGTTGCACCATCAAGTGTATAGTTGTCTTTAGCTTCTCCATCCAATGCAAAGGCAGAAAGTGTTACCACCTTATTTTCTCCAACATTTGCATCAGCTGTGTTAGCATCAAGATTTGTTAGAGTCAAGTCATCTTCCCCTACCTTGTTTGCAATCACATAAGAAACTGCAACATCCGTCTTGCCGTTGTATACTTTATTGCTTACATCAAATGTTACTTCAATTGGACGAGCGGTGATGGTATATGTCGCTGGAATAGTAGTAATACTATAGTTAGCATTAGTTGCAGTAATTGTGATTGCATATTCACCAACATTGTTACCAGTTTTCCTATTGATAGTAAGCGCAAAATCAGTTGAATCATCACCTGTTGCATAGCCATCACCACTTACTTGATAGGTAAGCTCGGTTGCTACATTTCCATAAACTTGAGTTTTATCATCTGCCGTAAAGGTAATTGGGCGAGCTGTAATCACCAATTTACCTTCAACAAAAGTTCTTGTATAGTTCTTCAAGATATTTGACTGTTCAGAAGTTAGACTTACTTTAATTCTAACTTCTGCAACATCCATATATCCATCAGCTTCCATAAAGGTTTCAACATCCATGAATACAAATGTACCCAAGGTGCTGTAAATATTATTTCCTACAACAATACTATTAACACTATCGTTTGCAACAAAACCTGTGATTGTTACTTGTGCTTGACTTGGAACATGTGCTAATCCGTCATACTTGAAGCTGTCCCCCTTGTAAGCAATAGTCAAAGATGCCTGGTCAACTTTAAGTTGTTTTGCGCTAATATTACCAATTTCGTAATTGTCAAGGACAATACTATCTTGAACAACTGGTTTAATTGTATAAGTGCCTGCATCAACATAACCGTTGCTGTTTTTGATTAGTCCCGAAATTACTGGTTTATTTTCTCCAAATACCGTTTCTTCGGTATCTTCGACATACTTGAAGCTTTCATAAACGATGTTGACTACTACATTTTCGCCATAAGTATAAGAAGTCTTATCAAGAACAACACCAATATTAAGGGTTGCTTTGTTGATAGTTACGCTACCACTTACGGTTACAGTATAGTTATCAGCCACAATAGTAATATCACTACTACTAATGGTATGAGTACCAGCGTCCTTGTACTCTGAAAGGTCTTGAGCACTAATTGTCAAAGAAGCTTTGCTGTCACCTGTTACCAATCCACTAACTGTGGTGATATCATCCATGGTTGCAACCAAGGTCTCGCCATAGGTGATGGTCTTTCCAAATGTGGCTGTGATAGCCTTGGGGCTTACTTTTAGAGTGCCACTTTGATAGCTGATAGAATAGTTTACTGAGCTTGCACCATATGGTTGAAGTTCTGTACCATTGTTAGATACGGCAACACATCCATAAGTCATAGCAAGACCACTAAAATCGATAGTTGGTTGAGATGCGAGTACTGAAGCATCCTCATTGTCAACAAAACCATTATAAGAGACAATATCAGTGACATTTGTATTCAAAGTATCACCGAATGTTATTTCTGCTCCTTTATATACAATGGTAAGAGGTGCTTGCTTTATGGTAAATGCACCCTCTGATGCAGCGTTGAAGCTATAGTTATCTGCATTAGCAGTGCTTACATCAACAATTACCTTATATGGCGTATTGCTTGCTGTCTTGTAATAGTTATCTTGGGCATTAGCAACTGCATCTGTCTTAATTACACTTTCGTCTTCTCCTGTGACAAATCCTGTGTATGCAACCTTAAATTCAAATGGTTTTCCAGTATAAGTTGCGGAGAAAACATATTCTTCAGCAACAAGAGCGCCTTTGAATGTTACATCCAAAGTCTTTTTGGCAACATTAAGTTTAGCTTCTTCGTAAACAAGATTATAGTTAGAGCCATTTATGGTTGCTTCGCTAATTGCTCCACTATTAAATAACTCATATTCACCTACATTAATATAACCATTTTCATTCAAAAGATTGTCGCCATTGAGCATTAAAGCTGGTGCTGTTGCAATGATATCATCAGCTTTTTCATTGTTTACAAAGCCCAAATAGTCAATCTTTAGCACAGGGCTTTCGCCATATGTTATACTGTTATTCTCATAGGTAAATGATATTGTTAATGTTACCTTATTAATTGTGATGGAAAGTGCTGTATCAACGATGCTTAATGTATAGTTGTTCGCAATATTATCGCTTGACGTATTCTCCAAACTGATATTACTCTTGTCAATAGTTACACTTTGAGTTCCAGCATTAACATTGTTTGCACTTGCAACAATACCTGCAATGGTTACTTTACCAACATCCCCTGAAAGCAAATCATCTGTATCAAAATCAAATGCAACATAACTTGACACATTTGCTTGTCCGTCATAGTCTTTTGATCCTGTTACGCGAAGTGTAGCCTTGAGTGCCTTTGGCGTGATCGAATAAATTCCCTTAACAAGTGTTACTGCATAATTATCGTTTGGCGCATATCCAACATTTATATCATAGTTTCCTACATTTTCTCCAGAAGTTCTCGAAATATTAACAGTAAAGTTTTCTTTGTCTGCAGGGATAATACCAACACTACTCTCTGTACCGTTGAAGCTATCCACCCAAGTGAGCTCTACATCAGCATCGCCATAGGTCTTGCTCAAACTATTTGCAGTAATGATGATTGGACGCTTTACGATATTATATACGCGTGTAGCATCGTCATCACTATCAACCAAAGTTAAAGCATAGTTGTTGTTAACAATGGTTTTAGTTAGTGTATATTTATATTTGCCTACACTATTACCTGTAGCACGACTTAATGATAAACCTACAGTTGCATAATTCTCACCTGTTGCAAATGCACCCTCCTGCTCCAAGTAGTAATCGAGGTTAGTAAGTGAAACTTCCTCTGCTCCGTAGTAACGAGTGATTGCTTTTACACTAAATGTTATAGGTCTTGGTAATATCTTACCTTGAGAGTCATTTGCATAAGAAATGCCAATTGGGTTATATGACTTCAATACATCTGCGCTTGCACTTGACAATGCTATATTCAAGTTCTCATAAGCCATTGAAATATAATGTGTGCCAGCAGAAGCTATGGTAGCACCACCTATTGAGGAAGTATAGTTATAAGTAAATGTTCCATTTACTGTAGAAACACCGATATCATCACTACCGCAAATATCGCTTGAAAGCACACTCCAAGCAACGGTTGGAGTTAGTGTTGTATAGCTATCATAATATCTATCCACATTGCTAAATGCGGGAACGATTTTAACATCTTTTGCCCTGATATTATGAGTGCAAGCTGTTTGTGCTGATAGATAGTAAGGTGTGCCAAACAAAACAACATGAATTCTTGCATTTAGGGCATATTCTCCTGCATATGTAGGCTTTGTTGTATCATTGCCAAAAGCAGTATATGTTGTGACTAAATTGATAGTTTCGCCACTTATGGAGCTAATACTCAATGGATAATCTTGTGGAGAGCCGTTATATGTTATACTCAAGGTGCTTGGAATGGGCTTGAATACAGCATAAACATTTATGATACCATCCCTATCTTCGCTGGAAGGATAATATGAAGATCCAAAAGTAATAGCATATTCCAAAGTTTCTTCGATGTAACCAGAATAGTTACTGAAGGCATTGTTTATACTCATTGGATTTTCTTCAAACTCAAATCCTGCAAAGTAATAACCTGCATTGACAGTTGCCCATAGTGTATATGGAGTACCTATGCCACCACTCTTTGATGCAGAAGCACCATATCCACTATCGGTATCAAACACAACTCCACCACCTGTACTATCACTATTGTGACGAGTGCCATCCAAACCATATGTGGTTGCATAGTAATTGAATGTCTGTTGACTGCCATAGTACTTAACTGTTGTTGTTGAAGTGTTATTGTGCTTATCCGTAACAGTAAACACATATGCACCCATCTCTGGCAAGGTCAAAGATGAAGTAATTTCATTGCTGGTATAAGTATTTGAGCTTTCTTCATATGCTTGATTTGTTTGGAATGATGGATAGTACTTATAGCTATAAGTATTCAAGAAGCTACCACCCTTATCGTTGATGGTAATTGTGGGGTTAGCTGTCCACATTTCCTTGCCACTTTCTGTGCTATAAGGTGTCCACTCAACAGTTGGTGCATATGGGTCCACGCTTGGGGTTATCGAGAACTCATTGATGGTCATAGTGGTAGTGCCAATTGGAGAGTATTCATCCCAATAACCCAAAATTATACGAATATATCTTCCAGCAAGTGTATTGGAAAACGATGCGTTCCAACTCGCATCTTCTCTATTGTATAAATATGTACCTTGCTTTTCACCTGCATCTACGCTTTGTGCCGAGCTTTGACGAGCTTGCCAATATTGTCTTTCTGTATACTGATCTTGGGTAAAACTTGTTGTTGTAAACCGTGTTGTACTTGATGCAATAGAGCTTACCGAACTGTTGCCACCAGTTGTTGAAACAGATGCCGAAAAGTTGAGCGTCACTGTTCCAAATTGTGAAATATCTCCTATATCAAGGTCTATGACCATAACACCATGAGATGCACCAGAAGTTGCGACATTGTTAGCATAAAATTTTATTTGATTGTTGGTAATGCTGACATTTTCAAATGGGTTAGCACTGTTGTCAAAAACTTTACCAACTGTATCTTTGGTAGCCTTGCCAAGTGGTATAGTTGCCCTACCGTTTGCTGTCCAAATCAAATCGCTTGCATCAACCAAGGTCGGCTTACTCATGCCACCACAATAAATATTCTTTGTATAAGAATTTCCACAATAGTCTGTTGCAGTAACTGCATATTTTCCTATGCCATTTTGCAATGTTATTGTAGTAGAAACACCACTGGTACTATGTTTTTTTATTGTTCCTGATTTTGTACTTGTGATGTTTGATGAACCATATGGAGAATATGTATATGACCATCCATATAAAGAATAATTATCGTACAAAGTTATTGTTGTGTCTTCTGCGTCGACATAAGTAGCACCTGTTTTTGTTACTGTTCCGTTTGTTACAGCAGGGGTAACTGTTGATATGGTAGGTGCCGTGCTCTCAATATCTCCATTTATAGTCAAAGTACAGCTTGCTATATTTATCTTACCATATCCAAACCAGTTAGAACTTGATTTATATTCATCATATATAGTAAAGATGAAACGAATATATCTTCCTTTTAACGTTGATGTCTCATAACTCATTCTACCTGTGCTAACACCTGAAGTAGTTCCAGTTCTTTGATTTTGGTCAGCATTATCCATCATATGAACATTAGCATCCAAAGACCCACGATAATCCTCATCCGCCATATCATACAAAAACGTCTCTGTTTCACTCCAATTAAAGATGCTTGTTGAACTTGACGATATTAAACAAGATTGAAATCTACCAATGCTCTTATATTCTGTAGAACCACTAAAGTTTAGTGAAATATTAGCACCATTATTCAATAAAAACTCAATTTCCGGACCCAAATCAATGTCATAACATACTGATGCATATACAGCAGAACTAAGATATGTATAAGTATTACTACCATTGGTAGTGCCAATAAAATATGCTGTGTTACTATAGCTGGTTTCTATATAGGTACTGTTTGGATCAGTTAGATCAACGCCATCACGTGTCAATGGACCAATCCTACCCATTTTACTTACATCTTTTGCAAGATTAAGTGAAAATGATGTAGCACCACTACCAAGATCAGGTGCCTGTGTTGTATCCGTTGTTGGTTTTTTGTATTTAATTGTTGCCGCTTCAGCTTGCTCAACTTCCATGTTTTCAAGTGGTTCTATGCCAGCAACTTCAAAAATTTGCTCGGCAAAATCATTTACTTGGATAGAACACAAAGTAAATGCTAACACTAACATCAAGAACAATGCTACTAATACAATTGGTTTTGTCAGTCTCATGGATTTAGCTTTATTCATACTAACCTCTTATGATAAATGCGAAATGCGGGATGCGAAATGCGAAATTAGCCTCATTACGCTTTCGCTGCACTCACATTGTTAATTTTCTAATTTTTGTTGCTTTGTTATTGCAACCAATATACTTATAATTTCTTTTATGTCGTTTTCTAAGCCGATAAATTCTTTTTCACTTATATAGTCTGTTGCACACAACAACCTTAACCAGTAATAAGTTTCATTAGCTTCTTTTAACGCGATATTCATCTTTGCGTAGAAATCAGCCTTGCTTTGTCCCTTTTGTGCTTCGGTGACATTTGCCCCTATGCTTGTTCCACTTCTCAATATTTGCTTTGCAAGTATTGTTTCGTTTTTGTTATACACAACAAACTTGTATAGGTTTATGATTCTAACTGCAAACTCAAAGGACTTACGCTCAATTATGTTTTCTTCTGTTCTCATAATCTTTTATCCTTGTTTGCAAAGTGCAATGTAGCAAACTAATTTCGCATTTTTCGTTCTCTAACACCTTGTGAGTGGAGCTTAGGCGAAACGAAGCCATTTCGCATTTCGCACTTCGCATTTCGCATTTTATTAATCAAGCTTTTTCTGTCTTCTTACAAGGAAGAATATTGTTGACAAGAGCGCAAGGACAAGGATTGCACTACCTACATAGATTGCCCAATCGAAGTTAGACTCTTGCTCTATGGTTAGTACGGTTGTGTATACTGTTTCAGCATAGTTTTCATCTCCGGCATAGGTGATGCGAACTGTGTACTTACCAGGAGCTGTTGGCATCTTTGCATAACGAGTGCCGTCACCTGCAATATACTCGATGGTAACAAGGTCACTTTCGTTGGTGCTGAGACCATTTGCAATACCGATGATTGCGCTTGGGTTGGTTTCGGATTGGATAAGTTCACCAGTTACCTCAATGTTAGCTTGTGCCTTTTGTACCTTGAGTTCAATGGTACCTGTGATGGTATTGCCGTCAGCAGAGTTACCTTCATAGAACTTGTAGAACTCTTGTGAGTAAGGAGTGAATGTCCAAGTATATGTAGTTACGCTTGGGAGCAATACTTGTGTTGGGTCAAGTGCGATTGTGCCGAGGTTGCTATCACAAATCAAGCTTGGGAGAGCATCGCCGTACTTCAAAGTACCTGGTACTTCAAGAGCAGTTACTATGTATTTAGCCTTTGTGATGGTCAACTTGAGTTCTACTTCAAGTGATACATGGTTGGGCTTTGATACGATAGCAATTACACTATATGTGCCTGGCTCTACAAAGTATGGAGCAGTTTCGCTACCTGCATAGCTTACACTTGCGCCACGCTCAACATTCTTGAGTTCAAGGTAGTGCTTTGCGCCGTCATAAATGATGGGCTTGCTTTCTTCTACTACAATGGGCTCCATAAGTGCTGGCAAAATGTAGTACCAATCACTTACGCCACCTTCAAGGTAGTAGTTGGTGCTTGTGATAGTAATCTTTGTGCGATATCCACCATCGGTTACATTCAAGTTATCACCATCATAGCTTTGCTCAACGCCTACTGTTTCGTCGTTAAGTATGCCAGAGATGGTGTAGTCGATAAACTTATTCTCGCCGTCATAGACAGCATCTTCGATACCGTCAAAGCTTACTGTGAGCTTTGCGCGTTCAATGCTGAAGTTTACACCCTTTACATACTCAAGTAGGTAGTTGCCACTGATAGAAAGTGTACCTTGAGCAATTGCATAGTCGCCAGCACCTTGGGCAAGGATACTGAATGTGCCACCCCAGCTATTGCCAGCAATCAAAGTTGCGTTTTCTACTTGATATGTATTGCCATACAAGGTTGTTGTGCCAACAAACTTGCCATTGCGCCCAACCTTGTAGCTAAACTCTCTTACATCAACATCAAATGCAGTATTAACACCATCAACTTCTTGAGATAGCTTGGACTCTGCAACATCAAATGTAAATAGGTTTGCGCCGTCCTTTGCAATCATGTTGTTTGTGTCAAGATAGTATATGGTAGTATCATTAGCGTAGGTATATACACCCTTATTAATGGTTGCTACCATGTCGGTGTTTTGAACACTAATCTTTCTGCCTGCATTAAATTGATAGAATTGACCATTAATTGTCATCTTGTAGAAGGTGGGAACTCTTACGGTCTTTGCCTTCAAGTTGATGATGAAGTCAAGGTTTTCGGTTACATACTTACCGATATAAGCATTATTGCTGTAAATAGCCTCAAGCGCATTAGTGTCAACAACAACGGTTTGTTGAGTGTTGTTGCTTCCAATATAGCTGAACTCAATGGTATCAATGTTGAGTTCTGCTACCTTTTGTACCTCTTGAGTGTTGATGTCAATCAAGAAGGTTTCGCCGTTTGCACTCTTGTAAACAGCATTACCATCTTCGCTTACATAGTAGAAGGAGCTGAAGTCAACCTTGATATCTACTGTTGAACTACCCTTTTGATATGAAATCAAGTGGATGTTGTTGTAGATGTCATAGGTTTCGCCATTTGCACTTGCTGTCTTTGCGCTCAAGTTGATGGTATAAATGGTTTGTCTACCAGCAATGGTTACTATATATGTACCTATTGTGGTATCTCCGTTTGCGTAAATGATGTTGGATGTGTTGATTTCAATTACATTTACCTTGCCTTCGGAGTCAACAATGGAGAAGAAGTATCCAGTTGCTGGCTTCAAGTTGTATGTGGTGTCGTTTGAAATATATACAACATCAAAGTCAAGGTCTACAACATAGTTCTTGCCATTTTCTGCTGTAAACTCGCCCTTTCCTTCGGTTACGCCAAGCGCACTAAACTCAAGAGTAATAAGCTCGTCGCCATCCATAAAGCTACCGGAAACAAGGGTTACCATCTTCTCGTAGTAATCGCGCCATGCATCATTGAGCATGCTTGCATCGGTTACGATGGTATAAACATGTCCGTTTTCATCTACATACTCTGCGCTGGAAAGGTCGACAACTTGATTTCTATCAAGGTCGCCCACGCGTGAGTATACCATATACTTATATCCATCGCGCATGTAGCTGTATACATAAGCGATTGCCTTACCCTCTGTGGATGTACCATCGTAAATGTGACCTTGTCCGTAAATGGGCATTACTTTGATTTCAAGTGCCTTGATTTCAAGTGCGCCTTCAAAATCTAATGTTGTTGCGCTGAATACATCGATTGTTGGGTTCTCTTAATAGTGTACGCGTACATTGGAGAGACCTACTTCATTTGGAGCAAGGGTTGTCCACTTGTCTGTGCCAACCTTGTTGTACTCATAGCCAAGAGTACCACGATAGTAGTACTTGCCAACAGCAACGCCGTCCCACTTGGTGTATAGCTTACCATTGTTGTCATATACGAGTGCATTGCCAGCATTATGGCGTGAGCCATCATATACTACAACCTTATCTGCAAGCTCAAATGTGGGTAGAATATTTGATATTGTCAAGCAGTCAAATGCTGTTTGAGTTACGGATACATAGTTAGAACTACTTCCTGCTGTAAAGTCTACTCTGATGCTATATTTACCAGATTCGATTGGAGCTGTTGTTGACCAGTCATAACCAGCACCACCATCAGCAGTTGTAAAGCGTGTTCCATAGTTGATGGTTACCCTACCAATGCCATTGCCAAGTTCTGTTGCAGGGCCATTGAGGTCATATTGTGCACCACGAATGGTATAATCCACAACAATGGTATCACCATATGGCACGGTCATCTTGTTGATGACAATACTGGGTGTTGCCTTTGTGATTGTGATTACTTTATAAAAGTCTTTATAGTCACCATTAGTGTAATTGTCGATATCTGCTGCAATATAAATAACCCTTACGTCGTAAGAACCTACCGCTGTGGGTAAATCATCAGTATAACTACTACTATTGGCGCTCTTATATTGATAACGCAATGTTCCTTTTGGTTCATCATATTGGCCATCTTGTCCCATTACACCATGATATATTACACCAGAGGCACCTTTACCTGCACCATTGTATACTTCGCTATAAGAATTAATTGTTGAAATACTTACATTTACTCTCGTGATTTCAAATGCACTACGGAATACTTTTGCTTCAGTACCCGCTACATAATTGTCTTCTTCAACCGCGAGGTATGCTATGTGTATATCATAAATACCGGCATCCTTTGGCGCATCTGATACTACATTACCTTTAACATAGCTTACTTTTATACTTCCAAGTGGTGTCGTTCCTCCTGGAACACCAGTAACTATAATATCTATAGCAGGGTCAAGTGGTTGACCATTTGCGTTATACGAGCGCCTACGCGTTCCAGTATAATTCAATTTAATGTAATTGCCAGTCGTCATATCTACTGGCGTAATTTCAATTGCATAGAAGAATTCAATACTTGCCTCACGAACAAGCGCAGCATCCTTGGCTGTTGGAACATATTCAACCTTAACATTATAAACACCAACATTCTTTGGAGCTTCAGTCACCCATTCATCACCAATCTTATACGTCAAGTAAGTATTATCTGTTTCAAGAATGGTTGCTTGATCTGCTCCATATGGCTTATAGGTGATGTTAGAGAAGTCGTTTGCCAAATCCAATCCATGTGCATTGCCATCATATGTAAATGTTTTCTTTTCTTGCTTAATGGATATGGTTGGCTTACCTGTCAAAATCTCAACTTTTCCATTGATGCGAACCGTTAAATCTGTATAGTTATCCGTTGGATCTGCAAGATATACAAATATCACATCGTACACACCTATTTGATATGGAGGTGTTTGTGTAAAGATGCCTGTATATTCATCTCGGCTGTTTTCACATCCTTCGTTATCTCCACCAGTTGGGCAGAACCATCTTTCAGCAACATATGTTCTCTTGGGGAAGAGGTTGTTACTAATGCCTGCTATCATAGGATTTACATCCTCTGCCACTATAGGTTCATTTGTGTACTCAAACTCAATTGCTGTTTCTAAAGTGATTTTTGGGGCTACTTTATTAATGATAATCGCATCTGTAAAGTCAACAACTGTCTTTGCATAGTTGTCTCCTTCTTTAGGAGTAAATGTAACCCTTACACGATATCGACCAGCATCTTTGGGCCATTCACTTGTGGCGACAATGCTACCACTTGCATTGACAGTTAATAATTGATACATTATTTCGCCATTTTCTGTATCAGGAATCGTGGCATTCTCATCTGCAATACCAGTTATAGTTGCTTGACCGTGCGTAACTGTTGCGTTAGTATAATTTTGCTCAATTGTTTCCAAGCTTATATTTACACTAACTGGTCTGATTTCCAAAGTTACCGATGCTTCCTCAAAAATATAGTTTTTAGCATTACCTCCAGTTGTCTTAACTTGATATGATCCTACATTGCTAAATTTGGTAATACTACCATAATCTATTGTTGGGGGTGTAAATATCTCTGCGTTATTTACATCACCAGCATTGACAAGCCCCGTATAGCTGAATTGAATGTTTGTTGGGAACTCGCCACCATAATCCATCCAAAGTCCATCTCGACCTGTTTGTCCAGCCATTCTTACAAAAACTTGAAGTGCCTTTTGGGTAATTGTCAAAGCCCCTGCGCCATAAGTAATATCATAATTGGGAGATATACTGTTCGGATCCACTTTATTAACATCAATTTTAATTTGATCTGGACCATATTCCCCTACTTGTGAGTGAATGAGTTTATTGTATGTAGATTCCAGTCCCTTGATAACTG
>JAFXIB010000059.1 GCA_017533505.1 Clostridia bacterium
CGATATATTTGCAACGCGAAATATATTTCGTGTTGCAAATGTGGTGGAAAGCATGCTACCTATAAATCCTCACGCCGCGCAGTTCGCGGCAGATCGCGCCACAGGCATATCGCACGCAAATGAAATGTATCGTATATCGCAAATCCCACGAAGGATTTATATCGCTTTAGTTTGTCTTCTTTGCAAGACAAACTAAACTTTCCACATGACTGGTGCTTGGAAACATATCATAAGGTGTGATTTCGGTGGGTGTAAACTCTGTTAGATTTGCTATATCTCTTGAAAGGGTTGCTGGATTGCAAGAAATGTATATTAGGTCAAAGTCAATAACCTTTGAAAGACTGTTCAAGGTGTCAGCAACTTCTTTTGAGATACCTTTGCGTGGTGGGTCAAGGATAATTTTGACCTTTTTGCCACTTGCAACTAATTCCTTGAACTTGTTTGTTTGGGGACTTGATTGCTCACAATCGGTTGCTTCAACCAGCTTTTTAAGCTCAATACTTGCATCTCCACAAATATTGGTAACATTGTCTGATATGCCATTTTCGGCATATAATTTTATGCTATCGTCTATAGCTTCCTTTACAATCTCAATATTGAATACATAAGCACCCTTTTTTGCCATGATTGCGCCCATAAGACCGACACCTGCATAGGCATCAATGACTATGGTATCATTATTTGGGGCTACCATATCAATTACCCTACTATAAAGTTTTTCCCTTATGTAATCGTTGATTTGGAAAAATGAGAATGGGTTGACATCAATTTTTATGCCCATAACTTCTATGCTTTGCTTGGCTTGGCAAATGGGAATAAGTGTGTTACCCATGATAACATTGGTATCTCGGGTATTGGGGCTTAAATAAAGCGCCATGCCTGGGAATTCTTTTTCCAGCTCATCTTTAAGAACTTCAACTTTTGGTAGTGATTGACCATTGATAACGATGGTAACAACCATTTTGCCACCTATATACCTTGCAACAACATGTCTTAAAAGCCCTTTCTTGCTTTCTTCGTTATATACGCTAATGTTGTTGTCGTTTGCAAATTTAAGTACTATTGCAATGAGTTTCTCCAGCCATTCTCCATGCAAAAAGCACTTGGTTGACGACACAACCTTATGTGTGCCTGTGCCATAAAAACCAACTGCAACCTTGCCATTTACCATGCCAAATGGTAGCTGTGCCTTGTTCCTATATGCATAAGGAATTGATGGTACAACATCATTGATTTCCATGGTAAGCCCTGCGTTCTTGCGAAGCACTGCTTGGACACTCTTCTTTTTGTACTCAAGTTGCTTTTGATAATCAAGATGCATCATTGTGCATCCACCACAACGACCAAACCTATTACATGGGGGCTTAACTCTATATGGAGATGCTTCAACAACTTCCTTGAGTACAGCATAGCCCAAATTCTTGCCCTTTTTAAGGTGAGTAATTTTGGCTTTTACCCTTTCACCTGGGAGTGCGTACGGTACGAAGAAAGTATAGCCTTCATATTTGGCTATACCTTCCCCTTCCATTCCAAGGTCTACAATATTAAGTTCGATAGTTTGGTTTGGTTGCATTAGGTGAGTTTTTCTCCTATTCTATCAAGAAGTTAACAAGATATGTGCCGTCTCCCAATGAGTAATGTGCATTTGAGCCTGATGTGTATGGCAAGTATTTATATCCACCGATTCTACTATAATCCATGTTTTCGGGATTTACGCCTTCAAACTTAACTTCTACGAAGTAGAATTTGCTTTTTGCTGTTTGTAGTGCTTTTAGGTCATCAATGATAAGGTTGAGTTCAGCTTGTGACTTGATTACCAAATCGTTGATGCCATCATATTTGGTGTTCTTGTGGTACTCATAGTTTCCAGTTGCTTTTGGTGCTGTGCTGTCTTCGTCTTCGGTATGAGTTGCTTCAAGTACACTATCACTTACCATAAAGAACTTGTGAGTGAGAATTTCGTAGGTTTCGGATACACCACCGATTGAAAGAATACTATCATCGTTAGTTACATCAACAGCATACCATACACCAGCAACTTTAACCTTATTCCAAGCATGGCCAATGGTTTGATATTCTCCAGGGGTGCCAGTAGGTGTCTTGACTGAACCGGAAACACGGATAGCCTCGATACCTTCCATTCGGCAAAGTAGCATAAATGTCTTTGTGATGCCATCACAAACTGCCTTTCCGTCAATAAGTGCGCCTTCTAAATTAAATCCACGATAATGCGAAATGGTGTCTGCTGTATTTACTCCACTCATGCTCAAAAGAACACTATCATAGGTAACATTCAATGCAATATAGTCGTGTATTGCCTTGATTTTGTCAAACTCACTCATCTCTCCATTGATGATAGTAGCTAAAATGTCGCGTGCTTTGTTGTAGCACTCTTCGGCAGTTGAGTTTTCTACCCCAAAGATAGGTTGATATCCATGCTCAACTGCATATACCAGTTGCTCGGAGTTGAATACCAAGTATTCTGGCAATGAATCAATATAAAGCTCGTGGGTTGAGCCTACCTTTGATGCTTGTATCAAGCTGGTTGCTTGCACTTGCTTTTTGCCACCAGTGGTAGTTGCACTTGCGACAAATTTACTATCCTTTTTGTCAAAGTCAAAGTAGATTTGGCGCTTATTATCATAGGTATTGTAGCTAAAACTTGATGCAGTATCGCTCTTGAGCATCAACTTGCTTGCTAAATTTTTGAATAGTCCCTCTTCGCCCATCATGGCATCTTTGAAGCCTGCATCGTCGCCACTATAAACACCATTTCCAATGGTGAGAGTAAATTTTTCGGTGTAAGTATAAAGCCATGCGTATGAGTAGAATGCCTCTGCTTCCAATACGCTATCGATGTGGTCGTCTGCAAATATACCATTTGCTTCCACATAGCAACCATCCAAAAGTGCGTTTTCACTTTCGTTTATCAAATGTGAGTAGATGTTTTGTGATGCGCTAAAGTTGTCGGTATTAAGTAAACTTAAATCTGCTCCCCTATCAAAATAGATGTTTGCAGTTGCACCTTCAAATGCGTTTTCGCCTATTGCATTTATGCTTGATGAAATTACAATGGCATCCTTATCGCTATTGCGGAATGCGTTATCAGCAATTTTTGTTACTTTGTAAGCACCCCATATGCTTGGGACATATACAACATTGCCAGCTGATTCCTTGATACCGGTAACTTCAACTTGGTTTACACCAATTATATTGTAATTTAGCTTGTCATGGCCTTCAGTCCACTTTGCGTACAACGAAATACCATCATCAAATTTTGCCTTTTGAATTTCGCCACTCTTGCTTACTGCTTCTCCAACGCACTCTTGGTTATCATACCAACCGATAAAGCTGTGACCAGGCATTTTTTGTGGAGTGAAACTGATGTCTGAACCATAATTATAGGGGTAACTATCGTAGTTGGTGTCTCCTATTGTATAGTTGCGATAGAAATATATCGTCCTTTGCTCGCCCAACCATCTTGCTGTCAATGTGATATCTTCAGTTGCTTCAAAAGTATATGTCATACTCTCTGAAAGCAATGTTTCGCCATCAAACCAGCCTACAAAATTATAGTGGTTATCAATGGTTACTGCTTCAACCGTTATGCTCTCAAGATATGTAGCACCTGTTTTTCCACCACTTACGTTACCAATGCTACTATCAACTTCTCCAAGTGTGATGGTATAGGTTGCTTCTTCCCAAATAGCATAAATGGTAGCTTCTTCGCCATCATAATTCAAAAGAATACCATCTGCGTCGGTGAGCTTTTCGCCATTTGTTTTTGCTGTAAACCATCCAACAAAGTTGTAGCCATCCCTTGAAGGAATGGGTAGCTCTTGAACTGCGTTGATACCAGCAACAACTTCTATGGTATCATCACTCAAAGGGTTACCTTCATTTACATCAAGTGTCAAAATAACGGTGTTTTCGCCAATATCTACCCATTTAGGATAAACACGCAAATCTCCAGACAAAGGATTTTTTGTTAGATACTCTTGATTGAATGGAATGGTACAAGCGCTGTCAACATACCATCCACCAAAAATCTTGCCTTCTGCAACGGGGTCATTGGGCATTGTGAGTGAACCATCTTTTATGGTGATAGGGTCGATGGAAGTGCCTACAAAGATAATCTTATATTCTTTGCTTTCGCTATCTTCCAAATCAAATAAATTGCATCCTACAAGCATAAAAGAGAGTAGTAAACAAACTGCTAAAACAATAATGCCATACTTTTTCATAGCTTACACCTCTCTTGAACAAAGTTTAGCATTAATATGCTAAAAAGTCAATAGTAGCTCTAAACATATCACAATTATAAAAAAAGCCCCCTACAAGATGTAGGGGGACTAAAGTGATGCTAACTATACAAGCATTAACTCAACTCAAACATGCCGTTGTAAAGTTGATAGTATCTACCGCGTTTTTCAATTAGCTGGTCGTGGTTGCCACGCTCAATGATTTCGCCTTGCTCAATAACCATGATTGCATTTGAGTTGCGGACGGTTGAAAGTCTATGTGCAATAACAAAAACAGTTCTGCCTTCCATAAGCTTATCCATACCTTGCTCGATGAGTGCTTCGGTACGAGTATCAATGGAGCTGGTTGCTTCGTCAAGAATGAGTACAGGTGGGTCGGCTACTGCTGCACGAGCTATTGCAAGGAGCTGTCTTTGACCTTGTGAAAGGTTGGAGCCATCTGCATTGATAATGGTGTCGTAACCATCTGGCATAAGCATAATGAAGCTGTGTGCATTTGCAAGTTTTGCTGCTTCTTCAATTTGCTCATCGGTTGCATTTAGGTTACCATAACGGATATTTTCGCGTACTGTTCCTGTGAAAAGATGAGTGTCTTGCAGTACCATTGCAAGTGAACGGCGTAAGTCGTCTTTCTTGATTTTGTTGATGTTGATGCCGTCATATCTAATCTTGCCATCTGGTACATCATAGAAACGATTGATTAGGTTTGTGATTGTCGTTTTGCCTGCACCAGTTGAGCCTACAAGTGCTATCTTTTGACCAGGCTTTGCGTAAAGTGAGACATTTTTGAGAACGGTCTTGTTTTCTTCATAACCAAAGGTTACATTTTCAAACTCAACAGCGCCTCGTAGTTGTACATAGGTGGTTGTGCCATCTGCCTTGTGGAAGTGCTTCCATGCCCATTGTCCAGTATGCTCTTCGCACTCTGTTACAACGCCATTTTCGTCAATGTGAGCATTGACAAGGGTAACATATCCTTCGTCCACTTCGGGCTCTTCTTCCATGAGTGCAAAGATACGCTCTGCACCTGCAAGCGCACTCAATATGCCATTGAATTGTTGGCTTATTTGTGTAAGTGGCATTGAGAATTGTCTTGATAGGTTGAGGAATGGAATTAGGGTTGCAACACCACCTTCAAGCTTACCATTAATAATCAATATTGCTCCAGCTACTGCTGTAACAACATAGTTGATATAGCTCAAATTACCCATGATAGGCATAAGAATGTGTGCAAATGATTGTGCGCTGGTTGCAGTCTTGCAAAGGTCTTCGTTGAGCTCGTTGAAGCCCTCTTTGACCTTTTCTTCACGGCAGAATACTTGTACTACCTTTTGTCCACTGATATACTCTTCGATATATCCGTTTACGGTACCAAGTGATGCTTGTTGCTTGATAAAGTACTTTGAGCCTTTGCCACCAACAACTGTTACTGCAATGAGCATAAGAATCAACATGCCAATAACAAATAGAGTTAGCAATGGGCTAAAGATAAGCATAACCGTGAAAGCACCAATAACTGTCAAAGTTGAGTTGATGATTTGTGGAATACCATTTGAAATCATCTCACGGATAGCATCAGTATCGGTGGTATAGCGAGCCATGATTTCGCCATTGGTACGAGTATCAAAGTATTTGATAGGTAGCTTTTCCATCTTTTCAAACATAGCTTCACGGAAGGCGCGAAGTGTTCCTGTTTGAATATTTAAGACAAGTCTACTACTCAAAACAGAGCATACAATACCAACAAGATAAACTGCTATAATTATACCAACTTGTCCACCAAGGAGTAGCAATGTTTCATCAAGGGTTGCTTTGGTTACATCAAAGTTTTCAATGATAGAAAGCGCACCTTGCATTAGGTAAGTACCACCAAGGTTTGCACCTACTGCACCAATGGTAGCAAGCACAACAACAAGTAGTTGCCATTTATATTTTCCAACAAATGTGAAAATCTTTTTGAAGGTCTTTATGGGGTTCTTGGGTTTTTCTATTTTACGAGGTCCAGGTCTTGGCATATTACTCCACCCCCTTTTGTTGTGAAATGCAAATTTCACGATAGATTTCGGAGCTTTCATATAGCTCTCTGTGAGTACCAACATCGGTAATCACACCCTTATCCATAACGATAATTTTGTCGCAGTCGCTAATAGATGTGATGCGTTGAGCAATTATTATGACAGTTGTGCCCTTGAGCTCTTGACGGAATGCGCGCCTAATGCGTGCGTCTGTTGCTGTATCAACAGCTGATGTAGAATCGTCCAAAATCATAATTTTGGGCTTCTTAATAAGCGCTCTTGCGATACACAAACGCTGTTTTTGTCCACCAGATACATTGACGCCACCTTGACCTAAATCGGTTTCGTAACCAGCTGGGAAACTACTTACAAAGTCGTGTGCTTGAGCAACCTTTGCTGCTTCAATGATTTCTTCGTCAGTTGCGCTATCATTACCCCACTTTAGGTTTTCCTTAATGGTGCCACTAAACAAAACATTCTTTTGTAGTACCATTGCAACACTATCACGCAAGGTGTGGATTTTGTAGTCACGGATATCTCTGCCACCTACTTTGACAGCACCACTTGATACATCATATAGTCTTGGAATAAGCTGAACAAGTGTTGACTTTGCAGAGCCAGTTCCACCTATGATACCAACCATTTCACCTGACTTAATTTCAAGGTTTACATCCTTTAAAACAAGCTTGTTCTCGCCTTCGGTGTATCCAAAGTTTACATTCTCAAATGCAATAGAGCCATCTGCTACTTCCAAGCTTTGGTCAGCATGGTCATCATTGATATCTGGATACTCGGAAAGAACTTCTGATGTACGAGCTGCTGATTGCATTGTCATAAAGATGTTTACAAATATCATGGCAACTGTAAGCAATGACATCAATATTTGTCCAATATATGATATGAATGAGTTGAGCTCACCAAGTGTCATGCCTGTGCCCCTCAAAACCAATCCACCACCAAACCAAATTACGCATACCATACATGTATACATGCATAGTTGTACCATTGGTTGAGAGTATACCATAACTCTTTCTGCCCTGACTTGAGCCCTTTGGATGTCAGCTGCTGTCTTACGGAAGTTTTCGGTTTCGTGGTCCTCTCTTACGAATGCCTTTACAACACGGATAGCGCGTAGGTTTTCTTGTAGCCTACTATTCATGTTATCAAACTTCTTGAACATCTTGCCAAACAATGGGAATACCACAATACCTACTATGATAATTGCTATTATCATTAGTGGTGCTATTGCGATAAAGATTAGGCTCAACTTCAAATTGATGCTCATTGCCATTGCAATGCTAAATGTAAACATAATCGGTGCACGGAATGCAATACGAATTAGCATCATAAATGTATTTTGGATAAATGTTACATCGGTTGTAAGACGGGTTATCAAGGAGCCATGTGAGAACTTGTCAACATTCCTAAAGCTAAAGCTTTGTACTGCGTTGAATAGCTTTCTTCTCAAATTCTTTGCAAAGCCCTGTGATGCAACTGCTGCAAACCTTGCTGAAAGCGCTCCCGTTACCAACGCACCAAAAGCCAAAGCAAGCATTATGCCACCATACTTTAGCACTTCGTTCATATTGGGTTCCACTATACCATTACCTATGCCCTTGTCAATTAGGCTTGCCATAATCATGGGTATAAATACCTCAAGGATTACTTCAGCCACGATAAATAAAGGAGCAAGAATGGTTGGTACACCATATCCCTTGATGCAAGAAAAGAACTCTTTGAAAGATATCTTTTTGATATCTATCTTGAATGGTTCATCATCTTGCTCCATTCGTTTTACTCTTAATTTTGCCATTATATATGCCTCTTTTTTATTTTTACAAATGTTATTTACTCTTGGAGTATTAAAGTTTTATTAAACTTTATCCCCTTCTTTTATTCTATTCAAAAATTCGTCTGCTTTTTGTAAAATGATAGGTGTGCCCTTCATAAATGGTAGTAGATGTGAACAGTGGCTATCCCCTCTTGCGCGTGCAATATAATAATCATACTTGACACCCTTTCTCTCAAGCGCAATTAGCATATCTTCTATTTGACCACCACAGAAGCTATCGTTTTGAGCTGCGATAATCATACATTCACACCAATTTTCGTTAACATTGCGTAGAATGTTAACATCTTCATCCCTAAAGGGGAATTCACTTGGTATTTGATTATCACGATAGTGAGTGCCAAATACGCAGTTTGTGATATCTACGCTGATGTCAAAGGGAGTGGGCGCTGTAAAGCATTTGATAACATCAAATGGAGCACAGAATGTTAGTAGTCCCTTTGGTAGTACACCCTTATACTCGGGGAGTGAAAGTGATTTACGGAGCTTTTCGGAGAATAATACTGCAACAAGATGTGCTGCATAGTATCCACCAGCAGAGTCGCCGGTAATTACTATTTTTTCTAAATCCAAATCGTAAATGTCCTTTAGGGCATTAACATAGTTAAGAGCCAAAATGCTGTCCTCTGTTGCAGCGGGGAATGTGCCATATGGTGCAAGACGATAGTCAATATTAACTACAAACCAGCCCATTGAGGCAAAGCGCTTTGCAATACCAGAACGATATTGCTTTCCACCACGAACAAAACCACCACCATGAATGTTGAATAGCACTGGGTATGGTCCTTGCTTGACCTTTGGACAATAGTAAACATCAAACTTATTATCAAGTTTGTGTGCCATTGAGTAGCGAAGATTTCTTTCTACAACAACACCAGGATAGCGCTTGTAGTTCCTGAGTGGATGATTGAAAATCTCACTCAACTTAAAAAAGGCTCTTGAAATATGCATAACTGCCTCCGTCTACCAAAATTAGGTATAATATATTTTACAATACGCGCACGCGCATTGTCAATTTGCTTATGAAATAATATATAATTTTGTATACCATTTTTTTACCATAATTCAGATTTAATTTACTATTTTGCCGATATATGCAACCGAAATAATTTTGTAGCACCCGACATAGGATTTTTTGATGTTTTGGGCTCAATTTAATCAAAATCCAATTATGATAAAAATTTTTGTAAAAACTTTGATTGATTTTGAATTTTACTATTGACAAAAATCAATATGCTAAAAAGGTATCCCTAATGTTCAAAAAACCATATTTTGGTTGCACTAAAATACCATAAAAGCAAAATATAGTGACTTTTCCACCAAAATTTTGTGGATAACCACACTAAAATGTGGATAACTCGCCTTCAAATTGTGGATAACTTTTGCCATATACCCCTCTTTAAGCCTATTCGGGGTGTAAAACGGGTGATTTATCCCCAAATTTTAGGGTTTTGACGAATTCAATGTCGATTTTTGTTGAAAAAAGGCTCAATTTAGCACACAAAAGTGTTGGCTTGCTTACCATAAGTAATTGCAACCTTAATTGCATTACCTATTGCATTTTGAGTAATTTAGTTGTATAATTCAAAAAAAGCATTTTGGAGATAACTATGAAGGAAATTATTGGCTTCAGTATTCTTGGAGTTGTTGTAGCACTTATTCTATTTATGGTAATAAGAACACTCCTTACAAAAAAACCAAAACTTGAAAATCGCAACTATGTGCCACACGACATCCCTCTTGATAGAGTAAAGGACCACCTAATTGGCGCAGTACAAATTCCTACTGTAACCTTAAAGGACAACGATCAAGATGGCTCCATCTTTTATGAATATCAAGCTTATCTTGAAAGGTGCTTCCCAAAAATTATGGCTGTTGCAGAAAAGACTCTTGTCAACAAATACGCTGTAATTTATACCGTAAAAGGCACAGATGAAAGCTTGCTACCTTGTGCTATACTTGCTCACCAAGATGTAGTTCCGGCTCCCGATGAAGGCTGGGAGGTTCCCCCATTTAGTGGTATTGTTAAAGATGGTTATATCTACGGCAGAGGCTCACAAGATATGAAATCTCAAATGATTGTTGCTCTTGAAGGCCTTGAACTTTTGCTTGAAGATGGCCTCCAACCAAAGCGTACAATCATGTTCTGTTTTGGCCACGACGAAGAACTCCGTGGTACTTATGGCGCTCTTGAAATCAGCAAATACCTTGAGTCCAAAGGCATTAGATTAGAATATGTTTTGGACGAAGGTGGCACTATTTTAGATGGCAAAATTCTTGGCATAGATAACAAAATTGCGCTCATCGGCACTTGTGAGAAGGGTTACGCAGACTATATTTTGGAAGTAGAAAAGGATGGTGGACATAGCTCTGCCCCCGATAGACGCACTTCTGTCGGCATGCTCAGCGAAGCATTATATAAGGTAGAAAAACATAAGAGAAAGCCCTATTGGACAAAACCAACAAAGGATATGTTCAAGGCACTTGCTCCTCATATGAATTTTGGATTTAAGCTTGCACTTGTAAATAGAGATATACTTTCACCACTACTCAAGGTTGTACTCTGCCTTGTTAGTCCATTTACAAATGGTTTGATGCGCACTACTCTTGCTCCAACTCAAACCAATGGTGCTCATACTCCAAACACCCTTGCTCCAGTTGCAACAGGCACAATCAACAGTCGTATTAACACCGGTGAAACCGTTGAAGGCGTTAAGAATTATATCCAAAAGGTTGTTGGCAAGCATGTAAAAATCTCTATGCTCGAAGGCTCTATCGACCCAAGTCCCGTAAGTGATATCGACACAAAAGCATTCAAAGACTTGCAACAAACCATTGGCGAAGTATTTGGTGGTTATATTGCATCACCCTATCCATTTATTGCAGCATCAGATGCAAAACACTACTACAATCTCACAAACTGCGTATATCGCTTTACACCATTTGAAAAGACCATTGAGGATGGTGCAAGAATACATGGCATGAACGAGCGCCAAAGCGTTCAAAGCCTTGAGCTCGGCACAAGATTCTTCCTTCGCTTGTATGAAAATACTTGCTTTTAATATCACTAAAAATGCCTTGTGATTTTTAGTTATCCACACCACAATATATAGTTAATTTTACCCCTTTGGAAATAAAATTTCAAAGGGGTTTGTTTTTTTATTGACACAAAAAAAATTTATTGTGCTATAATTAAGTCCACGCACTTAAAGAGGAAATGTAATGAACGACGAAAGTACAAACAACAAATTACTTGTTTTGTTCATTTTGGAGAAATTCGAAATGCCCATCGCAGAGGAACTATTCCTCTCTCTTTGTAGTGTAGATAATAACTGGATTCCTTACCTTTACTGCAAGCAAGTTATCAACGAGTTGACTGCAAGTGCCTTCATCACAAAGAGCAATTCTCCTGGCACAAACAGCCCACTACTATCCATCACAACCGATGGTAGAAACTGCCTTGCATATTTCTATAAGGATATTCCACTTTCACTCCAAAACGAAATCAAGGACTTCCTAAAAGAAAATCGTCTTTCTTATAGAAAGCGCCAAGAGTTTACATCTGACTATTTTAGGAATGAAGATGGTAGCTTTACAGTTTCCCTAAAAATCCACGATATGACAAAGGTAATCGTTGACCTAAAAATGGTTGTTGACAGTCGCCCTCTTGCAATATCTATTAGGAATAGCTGGAACAAGACAGCACCCGAAGCCTACAAACTACTACACGACCTTTTGATTGAAAATTAATTACATAAAAAAGACCTTGCAAAAGCAAGGTCTTCTTATTTTGATTGTTTTTATTAGTTGAAGAATGCATTGTATATTGCCTTGATTGATGCGTTGTAATCCTTTTCTTCTACACCAACAATAATGTTAAGCTCACTTGAACCTTGGTCAATCATTCTAACATTAACGCCAGCCTTATAGAGAGCTGTAAACAATGTTGCAGCAATACCACGGCTGTTTGCCATACCATGTCCTACAACAGCAATAAGAGCAAGTGAATGTGTTACTTCGATACTATCTGGGTTAACAGCGCCACGGATATCATTTACAAGCTTATGCTCGTCAAGGCCCTTAAATCCCTTTTCGGATAGCACAATACTCATTGTATCAATACCAGTTGGAACATGCTCAACAGAAAGTCCATTTCTTTCAAGGACGCTCAATACTTTACGGCAGAAACCGATTTCGCTGTTCATCATAGCCTTCTTGAGAGAGATGGTTGTATTGCCCTTTCTACCAGCTATACCAGTTACTCTTGGAATATTGTAACCTTGTGTGGAGTGTAGAATGAATGTTCCCTTGTGTGATGGCTCAAATGTATTGCGAATGTTGATTGGAATCTTGTCAATTTGAACTGGGAATATTGAGTCTGGATGTAGTACACCAGCCCCCATGTATGAAAGCTCACGGAGCTCTTCGTAGCTCAATACTTCGATATGACGAGGATTGTCTACAAGACGAGGGTCTGTTACCAAGAAGCCATTTACATCTGTCCAGTTTTCATATACCTTTGCGCCTACGCCACGAGCGATGATAGCACCTGTAAAGTCGGAGCCACCTCTTGTAAATGTCTTGATGGTCTTATCAGGCATTCTGCCATAGAAACCAGGGAATACAATACCCTTTGATGCGCCCTTGTACTTTTTGACAAGGTCGTTTGTGAGTTCGGAGTCAAATGTACCATCATGCTTAAACTTGATGATGTCACCTGCATCAACAAAATCATAACCAAGCACAGCACTCATAATAATTGCGCTCAAGTATTCGCCACGGCTTGCAGCATAGTCAGGAGAGGTGGATGTGAGGATGTTCTCTTCCACTTCGTCTATGTACTTATTCATATCAATATCAAGGTTAAGCTCTTTTGCAAGTTCTACAAAACGCTCACGAATTATAGCCATTTTGTATCTACAGCTACCAGTTTCGACCTTTTCTTCATATGCACCATATAACATGTCTGTAATCTTTATATCACTTGAAAAACGCTTGCCTGGTGCAGAAACGATAACATATTTTCTTTCTGGATCGCCTTCTATGATGTTCTTAACATTCAATATTGATTGTGCGGATGCCATTGATGTTCCGCCAAATTTACATACTTTCATATTTGACCTCGTTAGTTAGTTATTTATAATTGATTTACATTCAAGATAGTATCTTTTGTGTTCGGGCTCTCCAATAGAGAAAGCCTTTTTTGGTAGGTTGCCAACGTTGACAACAAAGTTTACAAGCTCATTGTTTGGGAAGTCCGGTAGCACAATACCCAAGCCATCACACTCCATTAGTGCATCCATAAGGTGGGATTCGTTATGTACATACTCAACTTCCACTTGAGGGTTAACTTTAAGATAACTTTCGATATAGCTTTGTACAGCGCTAATTGTAAGGCTTGCCTTGTTAGGACAATCTATGTACTCGGTGCTATCCTTTGTTACAACCTTAAGCTTGCTTTCTCCCTTGAGAGCATTTTTGAGTCCTACAATAAAATCGGGTGTAGGATTGTATATCAAGCGATGGATGGGTTTGAAGTCCATTCCTTCGCCATATAGGTTGACCATCTCAACAAGCATAAAGCGAGATGGATGGTTTTGGATTTCATCTCCACTCAAGCTCTTTTTGAGTTCTTCCCACATAACCTTTGCTGTTGCAATGGAGTGATTGCCATCACCTACTGCAAATTGAATGCCTGCATCAACGCCATACTTTTTGATTTGAGTATCTTTGTCAAGTAGGCCTTCAAGTTTGTTAAGTAGTGTTTCTGCGTCCTCAATTTTGTAGCCAGCTATATGACCACCACCCATGTTGAGTTCAAAATCATAAAGCTTTATGAGAGCTTCTCTATTTGCATATATAGGCTCAATGATGTCGCGCTCTGGGTTATCAATTAGAATGATGGCATGTGGAAGTTCAATTGGTGCGCCCTTTCTTATTTTTATTCTAACAGGGAGTCTTTCGATAAGTGTGCCTTCAGTTGCTCTAATTGGCACTCTCACGCGCTCCCAGTTGTAGGCTTCAAGGTCAATGGCAATCATTATGCCAACACGCTTTTTGCCATTTTCAACTTCGCGTTCAACAAGTACAAAATTATCATAGCTATCAAACAAGCCATTGTCTAAATAGCTACGCATTTCCTTTTGTACATCGCTTATTCTATCCTCAAGGTTACCTTTGTTTAGATAAATTTCGGGACAAGTAAGCTTTAGTGTTGATGGGGCATCTCCAACAAAGCTCTCCAAGTCAGACCAATACTTTGGACGGGCGCAAAACTGGTCACACGCTATCGTTGACCACTTTTCCATATCCACTTTTTGGTTAGGAATTAGAATTTTAGGTATCCTTACTGTGCTCATCGGTTCTCCTATTTCAAACTTCTATTGCGTGTTTGAGGGCTAATCTTGAGTGTTTCGTGTAAAATATCGCGTAGTCTATCGGGGGTAACAAATCTTCTCAACTCACCATGCTTTGCAATGGAGATAATGCCGGTTTCTTCGGAAACAATGATTGTGAGCATATCGGTTTCCTCGGTGATACCAATACCTGCACGGTGACGAGTTCCCAAGTTCTTTGCAACAGATTGGCTTTGTGATAGTGGCAAGAAGCATCCAGCTGCAAGCACCTTGTTGCCCTTTATAATAACAGCGCCATCATGGAACTGTGTTTGTGTGTTGAATATAGCTTCCAAAAGAACACTTGATACAAGTGCTTCAAGTGGTACGCCAGTTTCCAAAACATGAGTTGCAATTGAAGTTGGTGCTATTACTATAAGCGCGCCTGTGCGTGTCTTTGACATAGACTGACAAGCACGGATAATCTCATCAACAGCCTTGCGCAATTCTTCGTCGCTCAAGTCGTTATCAATGATTGCATTCTTGTCGTAGTTCTTTGTAAGGTTAAAGAATGCGACCTTGAAGTCCGATTGATATACAACAGCAACTACCACCACCATGAGTAGTACAACCACTTCGGCAACAGCTCTTGCAATTGGTATATAGAACAATTCGTCAAGAACAACCATTGCTACAAAGAAAATGGTTACTACCATGTATATTGCAGTTAGCTTGATGCTCTTTTTGTGCATAAAGAAACCAAGCACGATTGCCATAAGTGCGACAACTGCAATAAGGTCTACTATACTTTTTGCTGTAAATGTGTAGGCTAATAACATAGCTACCCCCTCCGATTACAATCCGTAACCTCTAAATATTTCGGAATCGTTGCCACCACCCATACCTGATGTTGGTGGTAAAATGATGATTTTTCTTGCTTCTTCTTGCTCCTTCTTGAGCTTTTTGTATATTGTGAAATATAGAAGCGCTGCGCTTCCTCCAACTACTGCAAGCACAGCAATTGAGTAAATCATATATGGGATATCTATTGGAGATGTCAAAAGTACAGAGAACAACTCAAACAACCAAATAGCTCCATTGTATATGAAATAAACGGTGTACAAACGATTATATAACGCAAACACAAACTTGTCGTTGATACATTCCTTTCTAATTGCCCAGTAAACAATAGTTATAATGCCTGTGCGCAAAAGGAATATTACGATATCAGAACTATAATAGAATACATTTGGCACCCATACTGCAAGCAATGAATATAAGCCATATACAAGCTCTACAACTGCCATACCATATCTAACTGATGTGATATAGTACTTTTTGCCACGATTGGTAAAGCGATTTCTCATTGCCCAGCTGAAAACCAAATGAGCTACGCCTTCAATTATAAAATAATTGATGACTATTGATATTGCAGCTATCAAATACTTAAATCCAGGGGTTGCACTCACTTGTACTGGTGATGTTGCTACGCTTTGAATGTATGATGTGATTTCTTGCATTAAAACATCAAAGTTCAAAATGCTTGGTATGCCTTGAACGATACATCCTATTGCTAAAGCAATAATGCTTACCCAAGATGGGATTTTATTTAGTTTTTGAAAAATCTTTTCTAACATTTTTTCTCCTATTTTGCTATTAGCTTTGCCATTGCTGTGCGTACTGCTGTTTCATCCAGCATTACGCCACTCTTAAAGTTAAATTCTGCATCGACCAATTCGTCCAAACAGGATTTCAAGGTAGCCTTGCCATATTTGGATGCAGTTTCGCGAGATTTCTTTACAGCAAACTCTTTGATTTTGAGAGCTTCGGCAAGCTCGGCATCACTTTTTTTAGAAAGCGCACAATGTAGCAACCTACGATATTGACCTATAAGTGAAGCAAGGATAAATGAAAAATCAATACCCCTTGCAACAAACCTATCGAACAAAGTAACTGCTTTTAGCTTGTTCTTTTCGGCTATTGCATTGGCAAGCTCAAAGATTTCATTTTCCACGGTGTTGGCAACAAGTGTTTCCACCATTTCCAATGTGATAACTTGTTTGGCTCCCATATAGGCTTTGAGCTTCAATATCTCATTGGATATTTGTGCCATATCTCTGCCACAATACTCTACAAGAGTATAAAGCGCATTGCCATCAATCTTTTTGGGGGCAACAAGCTTTGGAATATAGCTCCTTAAAGTAGGTGCATCCAGTTTTGCGCAATCTACTTCTACAAAATACTTCTTCAAACTTAAAGGTACATTAGAATTGTAAACAACCAGTATTGTGCCTTCGTTTAGATTGAGAAGGATATCTTCAAAGATGTGCTTTTCCTTATCAGAAGCTTTTGACTCTGCTTTTGCTTGTGTCTTTTTTGCGCCATACCCAGAAATGGCAACTATGTTTATTCCACCAAAAAAGCCCATTGAAGTGAATGCAGACTCTGCTTCTTCAATTGATTTTATATCACTAAATGAGCGATAGTTGAACTCTCGCTCTGTTTCGGATAAAAGAGAAAGTAGCTTTTCTACAACATAGTCGCGCCAGTAAGCGTCATCACCTGTGAGCAAAAAAGCATTACCTTTTCTTTCTTCCACCTTAAAATCAATGGCTTTTAGGGTGTTTTTTGTTTCTTTCATAGTGTGATTATACTACACTAAAATATATTTTACAACTAAAATATAAAAAATATAAGCGCGCACGCGATAAAAGATGTCAAACAAATGATAATTTTTTGCTTTTTGGCACACATATTGAACTTTGAAAGCATAACCATGCCAAAAGAGTAAAGTAGCGCATTAGCAAGTGGAAGTTTAAAATCAACCGTTGCCATTGGAAGTGTGGAAATAAATGTTGCAAGTATTCTAATAAACCTAATTGGAAAACCAAGTGGCATAATTAGGATACCTAAAGGCTCAAATATTAGGGCAATCAAGCTCAATGGCACAAGCAAGGTATATACCATAGAACCAACAGGAACTGCTATAAGATTTGCAATGATAAAGTATAGTGAAAGTGTCCCAAAATAGTAGGAAGATATTGCCACAATAAATGCGTTTGCAGAAAGTGAGATGGCAACACCACCAACCAACTTTTTGACACGCGCTTTGTGGTCGTCAAAATGATGGGTCATTGACCTATAAAAACACACTATGCCGGCAACTGCTCCTATACTCAACTCAAAGCTCAAGCTAAACAACTCGATTGGTGAGCATATCAAAATTATTATACTTGTAAGCGCCAAACTGTTGAGTGGGTCATTGCGCTCCTCGAGTATCTCGGCAACAAGCATAATGAGTGCCATGATTGATGCTCTCACCACTCCTACTGGAAAGCCTGTCAAAATGCCATAAGCAAGCAGTACTGCACTTACAATTAAGAGCGACTTTCTTTTTGGAATTTTAATTAGTCTAAACAATCCATATATAATAGTGCACATAAAACCTACATGCAATCCCGATACAGAGAATAGATGCGATAGCCCACTTATACGCATCGCTTCAGTAGTATCATAGTCAATGTACTCGGTGTCTCCTATAAGTAATCCAAGCGCAATTCCACCATCAAGCTCTCCCAGATTATCGGTATAAATGGTAGTTAGCTTTACCTTTACCTTTTCACTTAAAGTTAGCTCATCTTCGCCTATCTTTTGTGATGCAACAGTTTCTGCTTGATAGCTTATGCCTTTTGATATTCTTGACACATTATAGCTATTAAAAAGGTTATACTCAATGCTGTCAAAGTCCCCTACAAAACCTACTATGTCGCCCACCTTGTATTCGCCCGTAGTTTCAACCAAAGCCTTGCGTGGATACTCATTACCATTGATTGTAATATCCTTGATTACATATTCTTTGCTATTTGATGTAGCACTTGTGATATCAGTAATTCTACCCTCAAAGTATACATTGTCTATGCTAATATCTACGGGTTTTACTACTTGAGCATGTATGGTTATAAGCGAAAATCCTATTAATAAAAATACTGCAATCAGCTTTGGAATTTTGTACTTGAAAAATAATAGTACCGATGCTGACACAACTAAAACAGAGAGTAAAACATAAAAAGCCACTATGTGCATCATCGCAACAGCACCAAGGGTTATGCCAATGCTAATTGCTATTGCTACAATGACAATTGGCCTATAATTTGCTACTCTCTTACTTAACATAATTACTTTTGCTTAATATATCTCTTAATCGCCTTTCTGCCTCTTAAGGTATCAAAGTCGTGATTTTTAAGTACCTGTACAAGCTCTTTTTCATCATTAGGCAATTTGTTAAAAAGCATAGCAGAGCTTAAGTCATGCGCCATGTGAAAGTCAGACCCAACTACTTCCAAAAGCTTGTGTAACTTTTGATAACCATGTGCGCGTACATTACGATTGATGTGCCTTGGGTTGCCATTGAATGTTTCTACACCATGCAAAAAGCTTGGGCTTATACGCTTTGTGTGTTCTCTGAATGGATGTGCTTGGAACACCAGCCATCCCCTTTCGTCGCACAAAGGTTTGATGTCCTTGTAGTCCATTTCTATGATAGACAAAGCATACTCCTTGAACTCATCGGGAGTAATGCCATATACAAGCAACTCTGCACACTTGTTGTTGGGGAAGTGATAGTAGTCATCCTTTAGTGCAAACTCCACACCAAAGTAAACCTTGATGCCTTGGTCGTTATTTTTAAGCTCGTTATAGCTACACATAAAAGTATCAAGTCGTTCGTCTTGAGTACCTGAAAAATAGTCGTTGTATATATGCCTATTAAAATGGTTGGTCACAATGATTGCATCGTATCCCCATTCCTTATATAACTTAATAATATCGCTTGGCTCTGTCTTACCACACCAGCTGTTACCCTTTGGGTGTAAGTGTCCTTCAACCATATATTGTTTCATACTAAAACAACTCCTTTAACTCCATGGCAGTATTAACTATATAATCTGCGCCAGCTTCCTTTAGTTCTTTGGTGCTACCATATCCATACGCCACACCTATTGATGTGATATTGGATTGCTTTGCGCCTTCAATGTCGTAACGCCTGTCCCCTACCATTGCCACAAGACTTCTGTCATCTACTCCCAGCCTATCAAGGCAATATTCTATGACCAGCTTTTTGTTACCACGCGTACAATTTTGGTCATCACCTGCAATAACCTTAAAATATCTATCAAGCCCAAAGTGAGAAAGTACTTTGATAGCTTGTTCTTCTGGCTTTGAAGTAGCAACTGCAAGTATTTTGCCTTGCTCATTGAGTGCGTTCAGAGTTTCCTCAATGCCAGCATACACCTTGCAATTATACATACCACCAGCATTGTAGTACTTTCTATATAGCTGTACCCTTTCCCATGCTTCAAAGGCATCTATGTGGAGTAGTCGCATAAAACTATCTTTGAGCGGTGGACCAATTATGCTTGATAACTCTTCTTCTGTGAATGACTCACTATATTCAGCAGCTGCATACAAAAAAGATGTAGTTATAGCTGGATATGAGTCCGTGAGAGTACCATCAAGGTCAAACAAAATGTAGTTAATATTCTTTAGGTTTTGCATGGATAAATTATACAACACTATATAATAGTGTTTCAACGGAAAAGAACATTAATTTTTTCTTTAAGACTATTTTAATAAAAAAATTTTTGCACAAACTATTGACAAACCAAATATGTCGCGTTATAATTTAGCAGTCAAGAGATGAGAGTGCTAACACTCAAACAACAAGAGTGCTAAACACGACGACAACAAAATTAAAAACACTTCATTACTATGAAAAGGAGAAAAATTATGAGAACTTTAAGTACAAGAACATGGAACCCACTAAACCTATTCGACAGCTTCGATAGTTTGTTTACCCCTTGCTATGAAAAGTTTGACTTTATGAAAACCGATATTATAGAAAGGGAAAATGAATATCTATTGGAAGTAGAGCTACCTGGCTATGACAAGGCAGACCTACACCTTGAGTTTGAAGACAAGTACCTTACCATCAAGGCTGAAAGGAAGGTTGTTACCAATGATAACGAAAAGGTAATTAGACGCGAGCGCAATGTAAATACTGCACGCAGTTACTACATTGGTGAAATTGACGAGCAAGGTATCAAAGCTAAATTCGAAAATGGCGTATTGAGTGTAACTCTACCCAAAATTCAACCTAAAAAAGTAGAAAAACTTGGCATAGAAATTGAGTAATTTCTGCTAAACTTTTGTCCACCTCCCCTTAAAGCAAGAATACCACCTAAATGGTGGTATTCTTGTATTTAGTATTCCTAATTTTATATTTATGTAGCCTATTATTCCAAAATCTTTCCTATGTGGTTTTTCCTAAACTGCTCACCACTTTCCAAAAGTGCATCGTATGAAGTGCCTACAATGGTTAGGAATTCATCCATGTCCACCTTCTTTATCCTTGCGTTTTTGCGTATGCGCTCTTCGATAATCCTTTGCCTCCTACAAGTCTTGGGACTATCCATCGTAACATAGATGCTTGCTTCTGATGCACGCGTTACGCACTTGCCACCATAGTTTGCAACAATGTCAATGAGCAGGAGCATTTCGGAAAAATGCTTGTCTTCAAACACAGTGCTAAAGCAAACCTTTTCTCCTTTTAGCGGGAGATTGGCACCATTTTTAGGTTTGGTCTTACGCATGTGAGTTTGAAATATTTTGTAGTTTCTTCTCAAGTTGTTTGAGCCTGAATATCTACCACCATCACATACAGAGCCATCAACATGCTTAAACTCAATTTTGCCATCTGCTACTATGCCTTCGCATGAGGGATATTTCTGGCAAAGCTCTTGGAGTGTTATGTTTAGCCTTTCACATAATCCCTTTGCGACGAGCATAGTTACTTCGGCATCCTCATCACTCCTATGTGGAATGTGGCTTGATATATCGACACTCAAGTCTTCAAGAGCCTTTTCAAGCGCTGGTTGGTTGGGCATTTCTTTATACTCGCGATATGCCCTTTGCATATCAAACAATGTATAATTTATAAATGGGAGCTTGTATCTATCACAAGCCCAGTTTATAAAGCGTGCATCATTGTCGCATGCAAAGCCCACAACGAGGGTGCCCTTGTCGGTTAAAAGCTCCTTTATCACTTGATAGTAATGCTCAAACTTTGGAGAAACAACAAACTCTTCCTTGGGATATGCAAGGGTTATGCCCCTATCCTTTTCGCTCTTTTCGCGCTTTGCTTTTGACCATGCGCCAGTATGGAAAATAGCTTCTGGATTGATGAGAATATCCTTTTTTTCGATGACGGAAAAGTTTATGTCCGTAAGAACATAACCAAAGCTACAAATATGCTTTCCATCACTACATTCAATATCAAAAAATAAATATTTCATCAATCTCTATACATAGTTAACCGACAAGCTAATGCTTGCCGGTTAACACCCTTCTTTAGTTATAACTCGGCTTATTCTGCTTCAACTACTGCTTCAACTGGAGCTTCTTCGCTCTCTTCTGTTGCAGTAATTTCTGCTTCCTTACGAGCCCTGATTTCAGCACAAATTTCTTCGTACTTACTTTCAGTAATCTTGTACTTGGTTAGATAGATTACACCAGCGATACATACAAGTACGATTGGGATAACCGTCATGCAAACGAGCAATCCAGTCTTTGCTGACTCTGGAGCGCCAGCAAGAATGTTCTCGATGTTAGTAATCTTTTCGGTTTCGGAAGTAATGACACCTTGTGTAAACCAGTTTTCTTGTTGAGAAACAGCTTCGGTAATAGCTGTTATACCAAGCATACCAAGCACCAATGATACAACACCCATTTGAAGTGCGCTACCCATCTTTGCCATAAATGGACGAACAGAGAAGATGATGCTTTCTTCGCGTTCACCAGTCTTCCACTCGTTGTACTCAACTGTGTTTGCAATGGATATTGTGAGAACTTGATAGAACAAGGTTTGACCTATTGAGTAGAAGAATCCACATAGAGCAATGAGATAGAAATTGTTTACTACAAGTCCCATCAGTAACATCAATCCATAGCCTATTACTACACAAACCATACAAATCTTGATGATAGTTTTGCGCTCAAACTTCTTTGCAAGCAATGGATAGATAACGATAATTACGCTTGCGATACCAGACAAGACACCAAATAGAGATGTCATTGCGCCTGCGTATCCAAAACGCAAATATACAAACCAATTGGAAAGTCCACCGATAATACTGCTACCAAGGTTATAAATAACCATGGTGAGTGCTACCCACAAAAGCTGGTCATTGCCCTTGATCACCTTAAACATTTGCTTGAGTGGATTGGGGCGTTTTCCGTTGACCTTTGGTATTGGGGGAAGTGGGTCTTCCTTAACACAAATACATGTCATGGTTTGGCAACCGATAAATAGCACTGCTGCAATTATTGCAATGACAGGATATGCCTTAACTGCACTACCACCGATAGCAAGGTTACCAACTGTTAGGATTGGGGTTACGAAACCAACGATTGCACCACCTACACCAGCAAAAATGTTTGCAACTGATGATAGCATATCACGGTTAGCTGGGTTGGATGAAAGTGCAGGGAGCATTGACCAATAACCTATATCGTTCATAGTGTATGTTACATCAAGCAAGATGTACGCTACACCAAAGAAGATAACATATTCCATACCCTTTAGTGGCACCCAGAATAGGAAGAATACCAAAATTGAGTTGGTAACAGCGCCCAACATAATCCATGGCTTAAACTTACCCCATCTGGTACGAGTGTTTTCGATAATACCACCCATAAGTGGGTCGTTGACAGCGTCCCAAATTCTTGCAATCATAATAACTACACCAATGATTGCAGCTTCGGCATCGGTTAGGTTTTTGGTAAGTAGAATAAATGTATACATTTGTGTGTTGAACAAATTATACATAAAGTCACGACCAAAGCCACCAGCGCTAAATGTCCACAGGTTACGCTTAAAATACTTTTCTTTGACTGAAGTATTTGACAATGCTCTACCCTCCTAAAGTATGTCTTATATAACTATACCACGAATACCACTTTTTGTAAATAGCAAAAAAGATTAAGATAGTGCTAAAAGCTGTGATTTTTACAAAAATCTTTGATTTTTTGTAATGTATAGTTTTATATAAGGTGTTTCCATCAATTACCCATAAAAATAGGTGATTCCACACTCACAAATGTGAATACTATCATAAGCACGGCAACTACTATACAAACGATGCCAAAGGTGAGAAGTAGCCACAACCTTCTTTTAGCAAACTTAAAATAATGATGCCCTATCCAGCCAGCAAGCCCCAATGATAATAGCTCAATTAAAATATGGAGCACAAAGTTATCGTTTTCTATTCCAAAGCCAAAAAATATAGTCGAATACAACGCAACAAGTAGCCCAACCGATAGTAGCGCTGATATAAATGATGCAGTAAACCATTTGGTTGCATCAAGAGCTTTGGCTTTCCTAAAGGCAAGAAATGTAACACTCCACCAAAAAAGCACAGGATAAAAGACAATCTTTGTGTGCTCTGCAAGGCTCTCTCCCTTTGGGGAAAATGTTGCCACTATGTCTGAAGGTAATAGCTCATATAAAAAATGATGTAATGCTGAAAGCAATAATACAGTCAGCAAATATAAATAAATGTTCCATTTGTAAATGTTGTCAATTGTTGTTTTTTGCATACAATCAGTATAAGAAATAATATTGCAATTATAATATTGGAGTGATATAATTTTTTCGGTTAAATCAAGGAGAATACAATGAAAATACTCATTATTTTTGCAGGTGGCACAATCGGTAGCACCGTAAAAGGCAATTATATTTCCATAGATACTGGTAAGCCCAGCATACTTATGGAGACATATCGCAAAAGATATGGCATGGATTTTGAGTATGAAACACGCACTCCTTACATGGTACTATCCGAAAACAACACCGGCAAAAACTATGTTGACCTTGTAAACTGCATTCTTGACAACATCAACGACGGCTATGATGGAATTATAGTTGCACATGGCACCGACACACTACAATACTCTGCAGCGGTTTTGACATATGCACTTGGCAACAATACCATACCAATTTGCATAGTATCATCAAACCACCCAATAGAAGACCGACGCGCAAACGGACTGATAAACTTACATGGCGCAATAAACTTCATAAGACAAAAGGCTGGCAAAGGCTCATTTGTTATCTACAAAAATGGTAACGACACCGTCACAAAAGTGCATAGAGCCAATAGGCTCCGTGCAGGATATGTATACACCGATAGAATAGACTCTATTTTTGACATGCCCTACGGTCATTTTGAGGAGAACGACCACTTTGTTGCAAATGATGATTTTGTTGATTTTGAGGGCGATTTTGAGCCCGTCGGCAGACTTAACATAGGACCACAATGTGATTTTATTTATAGAATCTATCCTTATGTGGGAATGGTTTATCCAAAATTTCCTAAAAGCGTAAAATATGTGCTCCTTGACTCCTTCCATAGTGGCACAATAGACACAGCTTCCGATGCTGCCCTATCCTTCTATGAGTATTGTAAAGAAAAGGGTATCAAGGTATTTATAACTGGATTAGGAAGAGAAGTCAGCTATGAAAGCACCAAAAAGTATCTTGAGCTGGGAATAACTCCCCTATATAATATCTCTCCGATATCGGCATACATCAAAGGTTGGCTTTACGGAAAACTCTAAAAATGAAAATAGTGCGAATTTATCGCACTATTTGTTACTTACCAAAAGTTTTGGCTACTTCGTCAAGAAGCTCTCTTATTGGCAAATGCTGTGGACAAGATGCTTCGCACTTACCACACTTGATGCAATCACTTGCCTTGCCCCCATGTGCGATATGGATACTATAATAGTAGCCAGAGTTGAAGGTGTTGTTTGCCTTTTTGTCATTAAGGCAGGCAAACAAATCGGGGATAGCAATCTTCTTTGGACATCCGTCTATGCAATACTTACAACCTGTGCATTGTATTAGGTTTTGCTCCTTGTAGATGAGCTTAACCTTGGATATTGCGTGCATTTCCTCTTCATTGATTGGCTTAAAATCGGTCATATAGGATAGATTATCCCTCATCATATCCATGTTGCCCATGCCAGAAAGCACCATGAATATACCCTCAAATGATGCACAATACCTTATAGCATAGCTTGCGTATGAACCGCCGCCAAGACTATCAAACACTTCCTTCGCCTTGTCTGGGAGCTTTACAAGACTGCCACCCTTGACTGGCTCCATAACGATGATGGGCTTATTAAATTTCCTACATACATCATATACCTTTTTGCCCTCAACAGATGGGTCGTCATAGTCAACATAGTTGAATTGTATTTGTACAACTTCAATTTCGGGATACTCTGTCAAAATTTGCTCAAGCACTTCGGCTTTATCGTGGAATGAAAGTCCTACATGCTTGATTTTACCCTCTGCCTTTAACTCAAAAGCAGTTTCGTATGCCCTTGCCTTTTTGAACTTTTCGTATACATTCCTATCTTGGGCGTGCATAAGATAAAAATCAAAATACTCCACACCACAAGCTTTGAGTTGCTTTTCAAACAAAGGTCTTATATCTTCCTGCTTTTTGAAGAATCCACCAGATAGCTTGTCGGTCAAAACATACTCTTCCCTTTTGTACCTTGATGTCAAGCAGTTTTTGACAGCACGCTCGGAACGCATGAGCATATATCCGTGTGCAGTATCAAAATAGTTGAAGCCTGCCTCCATAAAAGCATCAACCATTTTGTTTAGTTCTTTATAGTCAATCAGCTTGAACCTATTTGTAGGCAAGCGCATCATACCAAAACCAAAGTTCTTCTTAATCTCTGGGAACATAATTACTCCTAATTAATCAATTATATCTTGATAGAAGGCTTCTGCCATTGCCTTTTGTCCGTTTTTGTCGGGATGGATACCATCTATCTTGTAGTATTCGGGGTGGTCCTTTGTGAGGGCATAGGTATCAACAAGCTCAAGATTGTATTCTTCTGCAAGCTCATAAACAGCTTCGTTGATAATGTTTATGTTTGTTCCGTTGATATCGTACATATAACTGCCTTCAGTTGCGCCATGAACATAAAATCCTGCGTTTACGGTTGCAAGGATAAGTCTTGGCTTGCTCTCAAGGTTAAGATATATCTCAATAAGCTCGCGTTCTGCTTGCTTAAAGTACTCTTTGGATACAAAGTTTTCGGGCTTACTATCATTTGAGCCTAACATAAGAATGACAATATCAGGTTGATATTCCTTGCTCTTTTCGTATAGCTTGGTTGCGCGATATGACTCTTTGTTGTTTTCTTGAGCAGTTTTTGCACTAAAACCAAAGTTTTGCACATGATACTCATCGCCAAGGAGTTCGCCAAGCTGTTTTGGATAGGTATTCTTAAACCAGTTTACAACACTCATACCGTAAGTAATACTATCACCTACGCAAGCGACTTTGATTTGTCCTTCCTTTGCTTTTGTGTGGATGTGGAAATCGGTGCATCCAACAAACATCGCTGCGCCAAGAGCGATAATTGCAATAAGCACTATTGCAACAAGGAAACCTATAATTCTTTTCTTAAACTTTTTCATAGTCAATACTCCTATATATTGATTTTACCATACATCACATCAATTATCAATAGCAAGTTTAGGGCATAAAGAAAAGCCGATTGCTCGGCTTTTCCATTGTTTATAACATTTTTATCCAATGTTTTGTTGATATTTTTTGACGACATCTCTGAACTCTGCTTGGAATTCGTCAGCACTCAAATCAAGGCTGTCAAGACGCTCAATTAGTGTTGTAAGGTTGGCGTTGCCCTTATAAGCAGAGTTTCTCAAAATCAATGCAAACTCTATTACCGATGTGATAAATTTGTCTTGAGTGGTAAGCTCTTCGTGATAAATATCACGAGTTACATCAAACTTTAGCTCCTTGTCTGCCACTTCTTCACCGGTTGCATCGGGGTCTTTGTATTTTAGGATAACTTCGCCAAGATTTGTTTCTTCGGGGATTTCTACATCCTTGAGCTTTACTTCGTATACTACTGTGACGGTATGTCCACTACCAAGCTCACCAGCATCTGTTTTGGTATCATTGAATTGGTCTTCGGTAAGGAGTTTGTTTTCGTATCCTACCAAACGATAGCTATCAATATAGTCCTTGCTAAAGGTTATGCCAGCTTTGACATCTTTTGCAACCGTTACAAGTGAGCCACCAATATCGTTTACAAGTGCCTTTTTGGCTTCGGAAACACTATCTATATAGCTATAAGTGCCATTTCCGTTGAGCGCAAGAGTTTCCATTAGTGATGAGTTAAGATTGCCTGTACCAAATCCATATACGGAGAAGAAAACACCACTTTGACGCTTTGTGGATATAAACTCTTTGAGTGAATTATTATCACTTATACCAACATTAAAGTCGCCGTCTGTTGCAAGGATAACCCTATTGTTACCACCTTCGATAAAGCACTCCTCGGCAATCTCGTATGCAGTTTGTATACCAGCACTTCCAGCAGTGGAGCCACCAGCACTCAAGTCCTCTATGACGGACAAAATCTTTTGTTTTTCGTTACCATATGCGCCACGGAGTGCAACCTTATCTGTGCCTGCATATGTTACGATAGAAACTCTATCTTCTGGATTAAGACTTTCGGTAAGCAAACTGAATGATTGCTGTACAAGTGGTAGCTTGTCGTCAGAATACATTGAGCCACTGACATCAATTAGGAATACTATGTTATTCTTAACCGATGTAAACTCCACCTCTTTAGATGCAAGACCTATGGTAAATAATACGGTTTCAGGATTATATGGATTGTCAAATGCCGAGCAAGTCATAGCCATAATATCCCCGTTAGTTGGTTTAGCATAGTCATAGTGGAAGTAGTTGAGCATTTCTTCCACCCTAACAGCATCTTTTGGAATAACAGTATAGCCTGACATTATCCTTTTGCGAAGGTTGGGATAGCTTGCCGTATTTGCATCTATGGAAAAATAGCTTGTGTTTTGTGTTTCGGTACTGATGAAAGCATTTTCCACAATTTCGGTATAGTTTTCGCCATCCATCTCCCCTTCGGGATAATACCGTGATAAAGAATCATCATATGCAGTAGAATTGTTTGGCTTATAAGAATCTTTTTGGTCCGACGCCCCATTACAAGCAATCAAAGAAAATAACAAAGAAAAAGTAAGAATAATAACGGGAACGATAATAAGAAATTTGTTTTTCATAAATATACGCCCTTTTTTCTTTATTATATTATACAAAATTCATCAAGTCAATGATGACAAATTGTACCTTTTGTGAACTTATTGTGTAAAAATTGATTGTTTTAGTAAAAAAGCTCCAAAATTTGGGAGCTTTTTATTATAAGTCATCTGCATCTTGAGTGGGTGTGCCACCATCAATGGGTACCCCTGTATACTGCCCAAGTGGGTCGGCTTTTGATGGTTGTGGCTTTGGGATTTTTATCTTTTTCATACTGACTCCTTTTCGGGTAGTATGTATAGCCTATTGTCTTTTATACTTTGATATTTTGATTATCATCTGTTTTGATGCCCTTCCATAGCCAAATTGCATAGCCCACCGAAACAACGGTAAGCACAACTGCTGTTATGATGTTTAGGGTGAGTGAAGTTTGTCCTTCAAATGCGCTTGTTGCATTTATTAGGCTATGGGCTACAATGCAAGGAATCAATGTGCCTGACTTGTAGAATATGATGGTAAACATAAATCCACCAGCTATTGCATAGCAAATTTGGAGCAAGGTTGGCACTAAATCAGCGCCATTTATAAGGTTGATAACATGTCCTATGCCAAAGGTTACGCTGGAGATAATTATCGCCATCTTTAGGTTGTCCTTTAGGAGTGCCTTGAATAGGAAGCCACGGAAAATAATCTCTTCCATAAAGCCTACGCCCAGCATGGAAATGACAAATAATACCGTTTCCAATGGGCTAAAGTTCAATGCTACGCCACCCCAAAAGTTGACGGATACCATAAGGATAAGTGGTATAAAGAACAAGTATCTTACAATATCAATCTTGCCTTTTGTTAGACCATATTTTTCGCCCAAGCCCTTTTTTATAATCCACACAATAAGGAACACACTAATGCCGATTGCAATGGGAGCTGTGAGCACCTTCTCAATGCCTATCATGGCTGAAAACATGTCTGCAAGGCTCATTGCAACCACATAAATTACTATCCAAATTATGGCAAAAGTTAATTCGTTCTTTTGATAAAGCTTATCCATATTTGCTCCTTTTTAGTGGAATTTAGGTAGCCAGTCGCCGTGTGCTTCAATCAAATCGTCACACAAAGACTTTATCTTGTCAAGTGACAGCTGGTCGCGAGTGTGTGGGTCAAGGTATGCTGCCATATAAATATACTTCTTTTCCAGAGTTTCAACTGCTTTGAGTACCATATCATGTACTGCAATGTGCGTCATGTTGAGAGCAGCAAGTTGCTCTGGCAATTCCCCAACCTCACAAGGATTTAGTCCGTTTGCGTCAATGATTATCGGCACTTCTACACATGCTGTGTTGGGTAGATTTTTTATCCAGCCATCGTTTTGTACATTGCCGTATATCTTGAATGGTATGTTGGTTTCGCATGCTTCAATTATGCGTGAGCCATATTCGTTACTGCGCTCGTGAGTTACATTGCCATCAGCCATAATCTCTTTGCGTAGCTTCTTCCATCTTCTAATTTGGCTCCTACAACGCCTTGGATACTCATCAATCGGTATAAAGTACTTGAGCAATAAATGTGGATACTTGGACTTTATAAAATATGGATGATACTCGGCTGTATGCTCGCTACTTTCGGTGTTATAGTAACCAAAACGATTCATTATTTCCAACCTTACGCGGTCATTGATGGGCTTAACTTCGTTGAATCTCTTTTTGAACAAAGGATATAGGTCATTGCCCTCTTTGTCCGTCAAGGTTAACAACCAGCACATATGATTTATACCTCCAAGAGTATACTCGGCATCATTGAGTTTTTCTTCCTTTAGCTTTTTGTTAACTTGCGAAACCACCACTTGACAGGAGTGACATAACCCTACTGTCTTGATTTTGGTGTTTCGTTGCATGTATCCTGACAAAATACTCATTGGATTGGTGTAGTTGAGTAGTAATGCATCTGGACATACCCTTTCCATAACATCAGCATAAGCTTTCATTACAGGTATGGTGCGTAACGCCCTAAAGATACCACCAATACCAATGGTGTCGCCTATCGTCTGTTGCAAACCATACTTTTTAGGAATTCTAAAGTCAGTAACCGTGCAAGGCTTATATCCACCAACTTGAATGGCATTTATAACATACTTTGCACCCCTAAATGCTTCTTCGGTCTGATTACTATCGGTTGCAAGATACTTGCTTACGGTAACAGCAGGTTTATACTTGTCACGAAGTGCCACAATCAAAGCATAAGACTCCTCGAGCCTTTCTGCATCGATATCCAAAAGTGCAATTTCAAATTCAGGCAAATTTTCTGCAAGTAGGCAATCCCCCAGCACATTTTTACAAAAAACCGTACTACCTGCACCAATGAAAGTAATCTTCATACAAACTCCTATCGTCCTTGAATAATTCTAATTGTATCACACCCCCACCCCGATTTCAAGATTGAATTATCTCAACCACAGCATTAAGCATAGTTTGAATAAAAAAAGACCTAATTTAGAAGAACTAAATCAGGTCTATGGGTTTGTATTTAATACTTTTTTTAACAAGCATACGGGATAATTGTAATAATTTTTACTGTTTTTGTTTATCACAATTTATGATAATATTCTTTTACTTTTTTAGCCATCAATTTTCTTCTTTCTGGCAAAAATCTTTCAATGTAATCGTTATAATCCCAGTTCAATATATCCAATGGAATACAATTATCTTCCAAATTTTTATCTAACTCCTCTTTAGTCATAGGAACTCCATATACTGTTTGATTGTTAATCGCTGATTCATATGCGTTCTTAAAATAAACATTAGGAGCAGTATCACCAATTTGGATGTTTACAGGTGTATCTAAAAAAGTATAATTTGCCACTTGGTTATATATAGATTTATTGTTTAATCCCCCTATCTTTTGCAAATAAGCTTTTGGGAAAATATGATGAACATCACTTGCTCCGTATAAGTCTCTAACATATGATGTAGCTGAAAATAAGCCTTTACTATTAGAAACAATCTGCGAAGCAAAAAATGCTGATAATGCTGGCGCTGTAGGAACAGGCGAATCTAATTTTTGAACCAAACCAAAAGACCAAAAAGCATCAGACAACTCTGCTTTTTCTATTTCTTCCAGATATTTAACGACACCTTTTTCATTAATATTTCTGATATCCAAATCCATTTTAGATTCTGGAGATGCGCTATATCGACCAGTCAAAATAGACATTGTAAACCATTTTGCTACATAACGTTTGATTTCATTTTTATCAACTTCATTTGACATTGCTAATTTCAAATATACTACATAAGCAAAATCAAGTGCATTTTGAGAGCTAATTAATTTAGAGCTCACGAAACCTGCACTTTTTATGGCAAGTATAAATTGCTCAAAATAATATTGCTTCATAAAATGCTTAATACCTATAGATGTGGAAAATGTAAGTGATATGAATATGGTCAGAATATATAAAAAAAATGGACCTGACAGAAAGTGGTATCGGGCAAAGCAGATTTTGGTAGGAGATTATACTGCGAAGGAAACGTTAGAAGAACTTGCACAGGAATCAGAAGGTGTAAAACGTCTCGCCATATATCGTGCGGATGTGGATAATCTTGGGAATGCCTTTGTAGCAGGATTTGTAAATAAAGTAACAGGAAAAAATATGGCATCTTTATCAAGAACAGCAGTGCTGTCCAGACAGTTATCTCTGTTTTTTAAATATCATATAAATCATTTCTTGAAAGGAATGGAAATAGCTATTGTATATGCTGGTGGAGACGATTTGTTTATTTTAGGAGCATGGGACGATGTGTTGAAAGCTGCTATGAAGATTGAAAAAGAACTTTGCAAATATACACAAGGAACATTAACCTTATCAGGAGGCATTGGGGTATATTCTTCCGGTAGTCCGGTGCATGTTATGGCGGAAGAAAGTTCAGAATTAGAAGAGCAATCAAAGC
>JAFXIB010000060.1 GCA_017533505.1 Clostridia bacterium
ATAGTACCATTTACAACGCCGTCAATAACCTCTTCCTTGGTAACATCGCGGTTGAATCCGTAGTAAATTGCAGAGCCTTCTTCGGCATCAGCGATATACCAAACCTCATTTTTGCCGAGCTGACCACCCTCTCTTGCCATTGCGTAAACATCGTCTGGATGCACTTGAATGGATAGGTCTGCGCTGGCATCAAGGAGTTTGATAAGGATGGGGAATTTTGAGTAATCGTTTACCTTATCGCCAAAAAATTCGGGGTAATTTCTTTGTAGCTTGGACAAAGTATACTCATAAAATGCAGGGTCGTCTATGATAGACTCGGAGTCGGTGTACATACTTAATTCCCAACACTCTGCGATAGTGTCGGTGTCGGACTCTTTGCCCCAAATTTCTTTGAGCTTTGTGCCACCCCAAATATAGCTACGGACTGCTGGTTTGAGCTTTAATGGTCTTAATTTCATAGTTACTCCTTATGAGAAGGTTATTTTACAATTTGGTATTTCAGGTATCCTACCTTGTCGGAAGTTACCTTGTTGAAGTGTGCGCTCAAGTATGGAGAAGTGTTTTCTAAGCTCTCCAAAACATATACGGTTTCGGCGTAAGCCATAAGTCCAGCTGGGCTATTGAGCTTGCCGATTAGTAGCTCCAAGATAGCATCGCTGTCCACAGTTACTTCCTTTAAGGAAGTACATCCATTGAACGCAGCGCTACCAATTTCTTCCACCTTTGCTTTGATACAAATGCTTTGGAGCTTATCGCAGTCAAGGAATGCTCTTTCTGGGATAGCTTTTAGCTCATCGGAAAGGGTTATGCTAACTATACTTGAGCCCTCAAAAGCATTGTTCAAAATGGTGGTTACGGTATTTGGAATGGTAAGGGAAGTTATATCCTTTCTGAAGGCATAAGCTTCTTCGCCGATAGTTGTTACATAGCTTGGGATAACAGTATTCTTTGTAGCAGTAAGGAGCTTACCTGTTGCCTTTTCAATCAAGCAGTTGCCATCGGAAATATAGTTTTCGTTACCACTTTCAACGGTAATACTTGTTAGGTTGGGCATATTGCAAAGAGCCTTTTCGCCAATGTAAGAAACATTTGCGCCAATGGTTACGCTTGCGATATTTTCCATACCATAAAGGGCCTTTTCGCCAATAGCGATTATGTCAGCGCCAGTATATTCAATGGAGATGCTGTCGCCCTCATTGTAGTTTTCATAGGTATAGGTGTAAGCGCACTTGCCAAGACGGATGTCGCCACAAATGGTTTTTTCGTTGAACCATTTTGTGTTGTGGAATGCTTGATGACCGAGCTTCAACAAGGAATAATCACTCAAATTGGCTTGCAACGCAGTTGATGTATACTCCATGCAATTCATAAAAGCTTCGCTTCCAATTTCCTTTACGCCAAGTGGAATGGTACAAGTAGTCAATCTTTCGCAGTTGAAGAAAGCTCTGTTGCCAATGGTGGTGAGAGTAGAATTTTCTTCAAAGTTAACCTTTTTAAGGTTAATGCAAGCGCTAAAAGCCCTTTCTCCAATGGTAACGATAGTTTGAGGGATGTTGACTTCTTCAATGGTATCGTTGCTGTAAAATACAAGTGGAGCTATCTCTGTTACAGGTTTTTCGCCGTAGTTAGCTGGGATAGTAACAACGCTATTTTTTACGGTAACATTCTTTAGAATAAAGCCATTTTTAGCAGAATTTTGTTCAAAAACAAAGATATTTTCGGTACTGCTTATGCCGTCTTTGATGGGGCTATCAGGTGTAGGAGTAATGGGAGTAGAGCCACCATCGTCATTAGAGTTATTATCCCCATCGGTATCCCCAGTATTATCGGTATTATTTTGGTTGGTATCCTCATCTGTTGGGGTTACACAAGAGGCAAGCACAAAGATAAAGCTCACCACAAGAACCGATATTAGCAATATTTTGAGTAATTTTTTCATAATACTCCTTTTCCTACTCCACAATTATATGTTATTTGTTTTCAAGCGCCATGATTTTATCAACGCGCATAGCATGGCGACCACCTGCGAACTTGGTTGTCAAAAAGGTTTTTGTGAAGGTATAAGCATCTTCCGGAGATGTAATTCTACCACCCATAGCGATGATTTGAGCATTATTATGCTCTGCGCTCATTTGTGCGCTGAAGTTATCGGTAACATGGGCACATCTAATGCCATCAATTTTGTTTGCAGCGATGCTGATACCGATGCCTGTGCCACAGAGTAGTACGCCCTTTTCGGCATCACCAGCGAGAATTGCTCTACAAACCTTTTCGGCATAGTCTGGATAGTCAACGGAAGAGTTATCGTAGCAACCATAATCCTCTGCCTCATAACCAAGCTCGGATATAGCCTTAACGACAGCCTCTTTCAAAACAATTCCACCATGATCACAACCAACAGCAACCTTCATAATTTTCTCCTTTTTTATTAAATGCGAAATGGCTTCGTTTCGCTTCGCTTCACTCACAAGGTTTTAGCTTTAGCTAAAAACTTCACTGCGTAGCAACTTCACTTTTGCGTAAGCAAAAACTTCACTGCGTAGCAACTTCACTTGTGCTTGCACAAACTTCACTGCTAATGCCTTGGCATTAGCACACCACTCCCCCCGTTGTCTTTTTGAGCCTATTATACAAAGCATAGTAGTTCTCTTTGTCGCTAAAGTCCTCAATGATTATGTATTTATACTCCTTTTCGAGTTCACGGAGAAGGGTAAACACACTTCTCATACACTCTTTGGGGCTTTCTCCAAGGGAACGAGTTTTTATGCAAGCTGGGATATCCTTTAGGAAACTATCCCTACCAACTATGACTGCGCCATCGTTTTCAGCATACACTTTCAAAGCACTTTCCACACTCTTTGCTCCAACGCATGGGCAGATGGGAGCATAGTGCTTATATTTCATACCGGGAGCTTCGGCAACGACAACTTCGCCCTTATGGTTGATGACCTTGCCAAGCACATTTGCAAGCATTTCTATGGTAACAGCACCGGGACGGAGCACGATTGGTGTATCCTTTGTAAGGTCAAGTACCGTTGACTCTATGCCGATGTCGGTCTGTCCACCCTCCAAAATAAGTGGAATTTTGCCCACCATATCTTCATATACATGTGCGCTCAAAGTAGGACTTACTCTACCAGATGTATTTGCACTTGGTGCAGCGATACCTGTGCCACTCTTTTTGATTAGCTCCAAAGCAACGGGATGGTTGGGTATTCTTATGCCAACGGTTTGAATACCAGCTGTGGTAACAAGTGGTAGCCTATCGTTTTTTGGTAGCACCAAAGTTAGTGGACCGGGTGAAAACTCCTCCCAAAGCTTGTATGCTACATCTGGGATATGGCTTACAGCCATTTTTACATCTTCGACACTTGCAAAGTGGACAATCAAAGGATTGTCTTGAGGTCTACCCTTTGCCTCAAAGATACTCAAAACTGCCCTTTCGTTGAAGGCATCTGCGCCAAGGCCATATACAGTTTCGGTGGGGAAAGCGACCAAGCCACCCTCTTTTAGTATCCTTGCGCCCTCGTCGATATACTCCACGCCACCGACGATGGTATTGTATGTTTTATTTAAGCTCATAAATCACTCCTCTACCACCCTCGACGGTTGCGACAACGGTATTGAATACCTTTCCGTCACGGAAGAAATAGTCTACACAGCTTACCTTTTCGCACTTGTTTGCAATCAAGGTTAAGCCGGAGTTGGACTTTAGTCCAAACTTACCACCACTAAATGTGGAGTATGTACCATTGAACATTTGATAGCAGTCATTTAGGCTTGTTACGGTGCCATCGAGTGCCACGCGATAGAAAGCTTGACTCTTTATGCTACCATTTTCATTAAGCTCACCCACCTTACTTGCAATGGCGTAGTTGCCAAAGAAGGGTGAGAACGAGTCGTACTCGTAAGAAGTAATACGAGTGCCATCAACTTTGGTTGCGCCGATATAAGCGACAACACCTTGTGGCTCAATGCGTTGCTCATATGAAAGGATAACACCATTATGGATAAACTGATTTTCGTAAGCAGCAGTTTCGCTCACAGGGATAATGGTATTGCGCACACCGTTGTCGTAGCTGTGATAGCCCACATCGCGCATAGCCATACTGAAGTTGGGGTCGCTATTTTGCAAGCCATATCCATCGACATAAACGACAGGCATAACAAGGTTAGTTGGCGCTGTCATATTACCTTCGGAGTCGCAAATCATATATGAAATTGCCCAGCTACGGATATTTTCGGTGTTGTAGTAATAGTAATAATAGTAAACGATGCTATATTTGTCTTGCACAAAAGCCGAAGAAGGTATAACAGGTAGAAGGTAAGGCCTATTCCATGTGGCGGCGGCGGTAGTATCTTCTGCGTTGATGGCATCGACAAGGCTTCTCACATGCCTATTGGTATACTTGTTTGATACAAGTGTTACGCGCTCGCAGTCATACTGCTTACCACTCTTGATGGATATGCGTACACTCTTTATGAGAGTGTAATAGGTTTTGTTATCTTCTTCGTTGAGGAGAGGGATTTCGTAGGTGTCATATTCTTCAGGGCAGGAGAATGTTGACGAAACGATAAACCAGCCATTGCCCACATAGTAAGCGTCGCTTGACATATATGTAGGAAGATATCCATCGCCTTCTTTTAGCAAAGTAACGGAGTGTTGCTTTATGAACAACCCCTTGTCATTGATTTTTGATAGGTCATAAAGGCGAGTGGTATTTGTGCCGACAGCAGCAAGATAACCATCTTCGCAAACAAACTTGGTATTGTTGTCGATGTCGTTTACTATGCCCACTTCAAGCAGAGTGCCGGAAGACGCATAGTCATAAATGGTAGCATAGCTATATCCATTTGCATTGAAGTCGGTCATACTCTTGTCGCCCATGAAAGCGATATACCTATCGGACAAAAATGTTACTTGATTGATAGCAACAGCATAAGGATAGCTGAAGCCATATTCAACTCCCCCATTGATGCCACGGAATTTTACAAGTCCGACATAGACCTTTTCTTCGTTGGCAACAAGGGCTGTACGCAAGCAGATGGCGTAGTCGCCACGGATATCAATTATAGCAGTATATCTTGGCTCGATGAGTTCGGTAGTATGAGTAGCAAAGCCATATCTACCGATGGTAAAATTGCCGTAAGTGGCTTCTTTATAAGTGATAAAAACATCTGCTTCCCCGTCGTAGCTACTTACAACAGTACCTTCTGGGAGGCGCAAAGTTTCCACGCAAGAAGTATACTCTCCGTTTGAGGAATAGTTATTGAAAATATCTTTGGTTGTAGCCATAGGTTCTTCCTTATCGTTGCAAGCAACCCCTACTACAAGGACAAAAGAGAGTATTAAGATTAGTGCCAAAAACTTCTTCATGCTTTGATTATAACACACGCGCGCGTGTCGGTCAATGTAAAAAATGTGAATTTAAGGTGTTAAAACGATAATCTTTTCATATTATCTAATATGAAAACCTTTTTAGGCTTTATATCCTTTACCCTATCAATCGGTGGGCTATTTGTAGTAGCCTACCTGTCATCAAGTCTGGTTGGGCAAATTAACCCTACGCTCCAAGCCTTTTTGCTATCCTCATGTGGTATCCCCAGCGAAAACACATTTATGATACTTTGGGGTATTGTTTACAGCTGTTCGGTAATCCTAATGGGCGTAACAATAAAAAACCGATGCCTACGCCGAGCCATAAAGTTATGGGTAATACTTGGCATACTCAATGTTATATTTTGCCTAACCTATTTCCGTCTAAACCTACTATACCACGGCATAGCACTCATTGTTGTGATGCTAACCATACTCCTAATACTCCAAAACTTCTACCTAAAAAATACACGATACCTATGGATATCGTGTATACCAATTTTAGCAATGTACTGCTACTCTTTGTTTTTGAGCATCATGGTGGGAGTGAGTGTTTGAATGAGGAATGAGGAGTGAGGAATGAGGAGTGAGGAATGAGGAGTGCATTGCTGGGAAGTTTTTGCTTACGCAAAAGTGAAGTTTGCTGTTTCAAGTGAAGTTGCTTTGCAGTGAAGTTTTTAGCTAAAGCTAAAAGTTAAGGATAAGAGCATATACAAAGTACAACATAAACTTCACTCTCTAACACATTGTGAGTGGAGCGAAGCGAAATGAAGCCACTCCTCATTCCTCACTCCTCATTCATCATTCTTAATAATCCACAACTTTTAGCTTATGCTAAAAACTCCACTTGTGCTTGCACAAACTTCACTACGGAGTAACTTCACTTTTGCATAAGCAAAAACTTCACTGCAACGCG
>JAFXIB010000061.1 GCA_017533505.1 Clostridia bacterium
AGCAGAAGAAAGGGGCATCAAGGGCAAAGACATCACACCATTTCTACTTGACAAAATCCAAAAAATCACTGGTGGCAACAGCCTTGCAAGCAACATACAGCTTGTTTTGAACAATGCTCGTCTTGCATCTCAAATTGCAATTGAGCTATCCAAACTTGCTTAATAGGAAACTCAAAATATAAAAATTATAAAATTGGGGCAAACCCAAAGGACGGTAATATGTATCAAAAATTGATGGAGCAAGCAGTCAAAGCAAGGGAGCAATCATACTCTCCATATTCGGGCTATAAAGTAGGCTCTGCACTGCTATCAAAAAGTGGCAAGATATATCTTGGTTGTAACATCGAAAACGCATCCTACACACCCACCATTTGTGCCGAAAGGACGGCATTTTTCAAAGCAATAAGTGAAGGGGTAAAGGAGTTTGAAGCAATCGCCATTGTTGGTGGCAAGGACACTTTGTCCCCAAGTTGCACCCCATGTGGAGTGTGCAGACAGGTTATGGTAGAGTTTTGCTCACCTGACTTCAAGATTATACTTGGCACCCCAGATGACTACAAAATTTATACTTTGAAAGAAATGCTACCATACTCCTTTTCCCAAAAGGAGCTTTAATTAAAATTGACAACCTAAAACCAATCAAGCAAACACTTTGTGTTTGCTTTTTTACTCTTTTGCAACATTTTTTAGTAAGCTAATAACAACAATCAAAAGTGGCAAAGTTGCCATAATAAGGTAGTAGCTTTTTAGTGGTGTTATAAAGCTCATCAAGGCAAGTACAAGCGCAATAAAAAGCAGGTATTTTATGCGTTTGGTTGCAAATATTTCATCTAACAACTGACCTTTGTCCATCTTAATTTTGACCTTTTGTGGCTTAACTGGTTTAGGCGGGAGTGCGTTGTGCTTTTTTAGTGCTCTATGCACGGTGTATCTATCTGGAAAGCTAAACTTTATGGGCAAAAGTGCTGTTAGTGTCAGCGTTTTTCGCTCCCTTGCGCGAGTGAGCATAATTATTTCGTCAGCATTACATTTTGTAGCTTCCCTATACGCACCGGCGATATCTTCTTGCGTAAGGTTTATGAAGCGATATAGCACAGCAACCAACACCTTTTTATCCCCATTTTGGAACAAAAAATAGGGGCTGTTTAGACTAATCCTATCATTTTCTGGCACAAGCGAGAAAAATAGTTCGGTTTGTTTTATTCTATCCATCAGCGCAAGATAAACTGGCATCTCATCAGCTTTCATACTTTTTACCCGTTTTGAGGCTGTCAAGCATAGTAGCACAAGGCTAATCCCCACATAGGAAAGCAGAGTAATTATTATAGCAATTTCCATTCCAACATAGCTATTTATCAGTCCATAAACCACCAAAAAGTAGCAAGCAGAAAAGACGACGAAATCTATAACTTTTGACATAGTCAAATTATTATCCATTTTATGTAAAATATACTATTGAAAATTGGGCATACTGGGTGTATAATTGGAGTATGAAAATCGGTATTTTAGGTGGCTCATTCGATCCACTCCACAAAGAGCATATTAGGATTATAAACCAAGCAAGGGAGATTATCGGAGTTGATAAGGTTATTCTTTTGCCCACCTACAATCCACCGCACAAGGCACAAGTTGCTACTCCGTATGCAGACAGAGTGGCGATGCTCAACATTTTTGCACAAAAATCCCATTTTGTAATTGTTGACGAAACGGAGCGCGAGCTTGGTTTAGAAAAGAGCTATGCCTATCTGGTACTCAAAGAGCTCAAGGCAAAGTATCCTAATGACGATTTATATTATTTGATAGGGTCGGATTCCTTGCGCAAGCTCAACAGCTGGGCGCACCCCGAGGAGATACTCAAGCTGGTACGCATTGCAGTTGTCAATCGTGGGGATGATGATGTAGAGAGTTTAGCGCGCGAGTATAGTGAGCTATATGGTGGCGAAATCAAGGTATATTTTGGTGCCAAAGAGGAGTCATCGTCATCTTTGAGATTAGCGTTAGAGTTAAAGCTTTTCGACCAAATTGGGGACAGAATTTATCCCGAAATTTTAAGTTATATTAAGGAAAACTCTTTATACTCAAGGTATGGTAAAATGCTTGATAAGCTATCATCGACCTTGAGCGAAAGGACCTTCCGACACTCTATTCGCACAGCGATATATGCAGTTAGCAACGCATGGAGGGTGTGGGAGAGTTATGATAGGGCAATTGTTGGAGCGCTGTTGCATGATTGTGCAAAGGGCATGGCGCCACTACACCCCATAGAAAGTTATCCCACGGAGTCAAAGGAAGTCATCCACCAATACGATGGTGCCGAAGTTGCCGAAAAGGAGTATGGCATAACTGATGTTGACATTCTTGATGCAATACGCTATCACACTACAGCAAAGC
>JAFXIB010000062.1 GCA_017533505.1 Clostridia bacterium
AAAACTGTATCGACAGTAATAGGGCATACACGTCATACAACACAAGGAGATGAAAAGCATAATCAAAAGCAAATCAACGCTGCAAAGGCTGCTGCACTTCAATTCCTTGCAAAGCCCAAAAAGCAATCAGTTGAAAAGCCTGTTATCAGAGTATATATTCCACCAGTCGAAGAGCATCGTGCAAAGAGAAATGAAAGACCTCAACAAGGTGGACAACAACAATATCGTGATAAGAATGCTAACCAACAAAGTGGTGGCATGAACACATTCCAACGCCAAAATACCATTGAGCATCTCAACAATACTCCTGTTTTACAAAAGGATACTCAAAAGAAGAAGGTATTTGACAATACTCCCGAAGAAAAGACTTTCCTTGGTAAAAAGGCAAAGCTCAAGAAGGGACTTGATGGTGGTGGCAGAGCAGCTGTTGAGTACGATGAAGAAGGCAATGTAAAGAAGATTCGCACCAGAAAGACTGGTTCATCAAGCAAGGCACAATTCAATGTAACCGAAGCTGTTGTAATAGAGCACGCAATAATCACAAAGGACAATGTTCCAATCAAAGAGCTTGCTGAAAAAATCGGTAAGACTGGTCCCGAAATTATCAAGAGACTATTCCAACTTGGTATTATGAAGACCATCAACGACTCTATTGATTTTGATACAGCAGAGCTTGTAGCCGGTGACTTTGGCATCACTCTTGAACTCCAAAGGGAAGAAACTTCCGAAGAAAAGCTATTCTCTTACTTCGATCAAGAAAACGATGACACCGAAAATCTTGTTACCCGTCCTCCAATTGTTACCATCATGGGCCACGTTGACCATGGTAAGACATCAATTTTGGACTATATTAAGAAGTCAAAGGTAGCAGAGGGCGAAGCTGGTGGCATTACCCAACATATCAGTGCATATAGCATTAGTGTAAAGGGCTCACAAATCAGTTTCTTGGATACTCCTGGACACGCAGCATTTACAGCAATGCGTGCAAGAGGCGCAAATGTAACCGATATCGTTGTTATTGTTGTTGCCGCTGACGACGGTATCATGCCACAAACAGTTGAAGTTATCAATCACGCAAAGGCAGCAAAGGATTGTCAAATCATCGTTGCAATCAACAAGATTGATAAGAACACAGCTGATCCAGATCGCGTTATGACTCAACTTACCGAGTATGGTCTTGTTCCAGAAGCATGGGGTGGCACAATCCCAGTTGTTAGAGTATCAGCAAAGACCGGTGAAGGCATTGATGAACTCCTTGAAACAATTTTGCTTGTAGCAGATGTTATGGAACTCAAGGCTAACCCCAATCGTAAGGCAAGAGGTGCTGTTGTTGAAGCAAGACTTGATAAGGGTAAAGGCCCACTTGCTACAATTCTTGTTCAAACTGGTACCCTCAAGGTTGGCGACCATATAGTAGTAGGTACAGCAACTGGTAAGATAAGAGCAATGCAAGACGACAAGGGCAGAACTGTTAAGACTGCTGGTCCATCTACTGCAGTTATGATTTTTGGCTTGGACGAAGTACCAAATGCTGGTGACCAATTGATGGCATTCGACGACGAAAAGCTCCTCAAGAGCGTTGTTGCTGACCGTCTTGCAAAGGATAGAGAACGCAAGATTAACACCGGTTCTGTTACACTTGAAGATGTATTCCGTAACATCGAAGAAGGCAAGATGAAGACCTTGAATCTTATCGTCAAAGCCGATGTTCAAGGTTCTGTTGAAGCAATTTGCGAGTCACTTCAAAAGCTTTCAACCGATGAAGTTAGGGTTGTTATCCCACACGCAATGGTTGGTGCTATCAACGAAAGTGATATCATTCTTGCAGAGTCAACAAAGGCTATCATCATTGGATTCAATGTTCGTCCTGATAGCAATGCAAAGAACCTTGCAGAAGCAAGAAATATCGAAATTCGCTTGTATCGCATAATTTACGATGCAATTGATGATGTAACTGCTGCAATCAAGGGCTTGAGCGCACCTAAATATAGAGAGCAATATCTTGGTAAGGCAGAAGTTAGACAAACCTACAAGATTTCAAGTGTTGGTACAATCGCAGGTTGTATGGTACTTGATGGAAAGATTGTTCGTAACGCAAAGGTAAGACTTATCCGTGATAACATCGTTATTGCAGATACATCAATCAGCTCCTTGAAGCGTATGAAGGACGACATGAAAGAAGTTCTCCAAGGATATGAGTGTGGTATCGGTCTTGATAGCTGGAACGACATCAAGGAAGGCGACATCATCGAAAGCTTCAATATCGTAGAAGAAAAGAGGTAATATGAACATAGATAGAGTTAATTCCGAAATCATGAAGGAACTTATGGGCTTGATTAGAAACGAGCTCAAAGATCCAAGAGTCAGGGATTGTCAAATGTTAAGCATAATGAGAGTGGAAACCACCGGAGACCTCAAATACGCAAAGGTATTTGTTAGTGTTATGGATGGCAATGCTCAAGAAGTTGTCAAAGGACTCAATGCAAGCGCAGGATTTTTACGCAATGCATTGTTCAATAGGCTGAAAATCAGGGCTGTACCAACCTTGATTTTCGTGCTTGACGACAGCATAGATTATGGCTTTAAGATTGAAAAAATCCTAAAAGAAATCAAGACTTCAAGCGATAAGGAATAATCGTAATGTACGAATCGATAACCAAAAAACTTTTTTCAGCCGAAAGTATTGCTGTGTTTACGCACATCAATCCCGATGGTGACTGTATAGGGAGCGCTCTTGCTCTCTATCATTATTTAGGGAATCTTGGCAAAGAAGTTTTTGTTTTTACCGAAGATAAGTTAGATATTAGAGAAAATTTGCGATTTTTACCTGGTATAGAAGTTATCAATAGCAGAGAACTCAAACGCTATGATTTAGGCATAGCTGTTGATTGTGGATCTGCTCCAAGAATGGGTAAGAATTC
>JAFXIB010000063.1 GCA_017533505.1 Clostridia bacterium
ACCAGGAGGGATTCGAACCCCCGACCTACGGCTTAGAAGGCCGTTGCTCTATCCTACTGAGCTACTGATCCAAACCTAATTTGGAGCGGGTGATGGGAATCGGACCCACGCAACCAGCTTGGAAGGCTGGTGTTCTACCATTGAACTACACCCGCAGATAATCGATATCTGCACGCGCTTAATAAGTATAACCACTTTTGATTTTAATGTCAAACAATTTTTGCAATTTAGATTAGCTTTTTTAAAAAATTATTTTGCAGAATGTCAAGCAGGTATTTTGATTAAATTTAACATTGACTTATATAATATTTAATAGTATAATCTTTAGTAGTTATATTTTACTTATATATTAAGGAGAATATCTTTTATGGAAGCAAGAAAGGTAATCGAGCAAGTAAAAATCGTACCTGTCGTAAAAATTGACAATGTTTCTGACACTTTGCCACTTATGAATGCACTATGTGAAGGTGGTATACCGATTGCAGAAATCACATTCCGTACAGCTTGTGCAGCAGAAGCAATCAAAGTTGCATCTGAAAACTTTGGTGACAAGATGTTGGTAGGTGCTGGTACAGTTATCAATGCAGAGCAAGCTAAGACTGCTATTGAAAACGGTGCCAAGTTTATTGTTTCTCCTGGTTTTGGCAAGGATATTAGTGATGTTTGTGTATCAGCTGGTGTTGCATATGTACCTGGTTGTGTTACACCAACAGAAATTATGGCAGCAATTTCTTGTGGACATAAAATTATCAAGTTCTTCCCTGCTTCAAACTATGGTGGAGTTGCAACGATAAAGGCTTTGAGCGCACCATTTGGTGATATCGTATTTATACCTACTGGTGGTATCAATGCAAACAATATCAACGACTTTTTGGCCGTTAAGTCTATTATAGCATGTGGTGGCAGTTGGATGGTTAAAGACAGCCTTGTTAAGGAAGGTAAATTTGATGAAATAGTCAAAATCTGCAAAGAAGCTTGTGCAGTTATAGGAGGCTAATAATGAGAGTTGTAACTTTTGGCGAATTGATGTTAAGACTTGCACCTAATGGCTACTATCGTTTCTTCCAAAACGATCAAATGCAAGCAACCTTTGGTGGTGGCGAAGCTAATGTAGCAGTTTCACTTGCAAATTATGGATTGGATTCAGTATATGTAACAAAGCTTCCAAAGCATGCTATTGGACAAGGTGCAGTTGATTCTCTCCGTTATTTTGGTGTTGATACTTCAAAAATTGTTCGCGGTGGCGATAGAGTAGGCATCTACTTTTTAGAAAAGGGCGCAAGCCAAAGAGGAAGTGTTTGTATTTACGATAGAGCATATTCAGCAATTGCTCAAGCATCCATAAAAGATTTTGATTGGGACAGCATTTTTGATGGAGCTGATTGGTTCCATTTTACAGGTATTACTCCAGCCCTTGGCAAGAATGTTGCAGAAATTTGCGTTGAGGCATGTAAGGCTGCAAAGGCACATGGTGTAAAGATTTCATGTGATCTCAATTATCGTGGCAAACTTTGGACACGCCAAGAAGCTCGCGAGACCATGACAGAACTTGCAAAGTACATTGATGTATGCATTTCTAACGAAGAAGATGCAAAAGATGTATTTGGTATTGAAGCAGAAGACACCGATATTTATGGTGGCAAGCTCAATCACGAAGGTTACAAATCAGTTGCAAAGCAACTTGCAGATACCTTTGGCTTTGAAAAGGTAGCAATCACACTTCGCACATCCATTTCAGCCAATGATAATGATTGGGCAGGAATGCTATATGATGGAGAAAACTATTGTTTCTCAAAGAGTTATCATCTACACATTGTAGACAGAGT
>JAFXIB010000064.1 GCA_017533505.1 Clostridia bacterium
AGCATGTAAAGAAAAGATTTCTTCTACCCCAGCAACCATTGAAAAGATTGCACATAGTCCAGCAGAAGCAGTTATTGAAAATGTAGTACCTTCTGGCTGTACAACAACTGGTAGTTATGACACTGTTGTATATTGTAGCGTAGAAAATTGTAAAGCAGTAATTTCAAGAGTAACCACTATAACAGATCCTGCGCATATTGACGAAGACAATAATAATGTTTGTGACCGTGAAGGATGTGACGCTGAACTTTGTGCTTCACACAATGCAGATACTTGGACAAAAGTAGATGAAAACACTCACAAAGGTACTTGTACAACCTGTGGAAACGAAGTAACAAAAGCACATACTTATGATGCAGGCGTTGTAACTGCTCCAACATGTACGACTGATGGCTATACAACATATACCTGTGCTTGTGAGCATAGTTATAAGACAGATATAGTTCTTGCCGCACATACCCCAGCAGAAGCAGTACAAGAAAATATTGTACCAGCAACTTGTTATGCAGAAGGTAGCTACAACAGTGTAGTATACTGTTCAGTAGAAACATGTAAAGAAAAACTTTCTTCTACCCCTGTAACAATTGAAAAAATTGCACACACTCCAGCAGAAGCAGTACAAGAAAATATTGTACCAGCAACTTGTTATGCAGAAGGTAGCTACAACAGTGTAGTATACTGTTCAGTAGAAACATGTAAAGCAAAGATTTCTTCTACCCCAGCAACCATTGAAAAGATTGCACATACCCCAGCAGTAGCAGTTGTAGAAAACGACAAACCATCAACCTGTACTGTAGCAGGAAGTTATGATAGTGTAGTATATTGTTCAGTAGAAGAATGTAAGGCACAAATCTCAAGAACAACTATCACAAAAGAACTTGCTGACCACGATTATACCAATGGCGAACTTACCAAGGTTGATGGCGAAAAGCACACCGTAAAATGTGTAAACTGCACCAACACCAAGGAAGAAGCTCACAATATTGTTGACGGCGAATGTGCTTGTGGATTGTCAACAAAGCCAGTAACCGTAACCACCAGTATTGCAGATTATGCAACCACAAATAGTTGGGTAAATAGCACCCAGTATACTACAGTTAACATGGACAAAATCATCACTGTTACAGCAAGTGATGTTGGAAACACAGGTAAATATTACACCAATGGCAACAACTGGAGAATGTATCAAACAGATAATGCAACATTCACAATCGCAGCAGTAGACGGCTATGTTATTACATCTGTAAAGGTAACATATACTACCGACAATTCAGGTGTTATGACCTACAATGGCGCACAAATTACATCTGGAACACTTGTTGAAGTAAATGCTACATCAGCTACATTTGGTGTTGGAAACACTGGTGACAAAACTAACGGACAAGTAAAAATTACTGCAATTGAAGTAACATACAAAGTTAAAATTAAATGTGCAACTTGTACTCCAGATGCCGAAATGAAATACGACCAAACTCAACACTGGCAAGTATGTTCAAATTGTGGCGAACAAATAGCTGATTCTGTTGAAAATCATACTACAACCACAGATACTGTAAATGCAACTTGCACAGCAACAGGTAGCACAACGACTTATTGTGACTGTGGTTATAGCGTAACCGAAGAAATCCCAATGGCAGACCACAATTATGTAGACGGCACTTGTTCAGCTTGTGGTGCAGCAGATCCTTCTGCTGGTGGTTCAGGAAGCACAGAACCTACACCAGTAGCAACATTTGACTTTGGTGCAAATGGTGAAGCAACCCATGACGACGGCAAAACACTTTCGACATATACAGATACTGTAAATAATTACAAGCTTACTTTGACAGATTTGTCCAAAGTATATGGTTCTGCTTATGACGCAACAGGAAAGAGCGCACTAAAATTAGGTTCAAGTGGAGATGTAGGCTCATTTAGCTTTACTGTGGCAAACGATGTTACTAAAGTAGTAATTAATGTTGCAAACTATAAAGCCAAGTCAAGTAGCGTTGAAATAAATGGAACAAGCTATACCCTTACAACCTCTTCAAATAGTGGCGAATATCAAGCTATTGAGATTGACACTACATCCACTAAAACAATCACCTTTACTTCAGGAAAGAGTGGTGATAAGCGTTGTATGATAGACAGTATCGTATTTTATGCTTAATAGATAGTACACATTCTCAAAGTACCCCAAAGGACACTCTTGTGAGTGTCCTTCTTTTTTGTAACCATATTGCTTTTTTGTTATTTTGTGGTATCATATAAGGGTAGATTTATCTTTTAGGAGTTGTTATGAAAAAGAATTTGTTCTTTAAGGTTTTTGCCATTCTTTTGATTGTTTGCTCTCTCTTTATCTTTACTGCTTGTAACAATGGGGATGGCGACAACAATGATGTTCCATTTACTCCAGCAGACCACTCCAATGCGCTTACTCCAAAGGTTGTATTGTTCATTGGCGATGGTATGGGACCCAATCACACATATAATACCGAGCTATATGCTGGCGAAAGTATGTATTTTTCTTCCTTTGCAACAAAGACTAAAGTGGAAACCAATTCTCTTTCTGGCTTAACAGATAGTGCTGCATCGGCAACTGCAATGGCAACTGGCAAAAGTGTTTATAATGGCACAATTGCTCTTGACGGAAAGACTGCCATAATGTCCATCACCGAGCTTGCAAAACGCGATTTGTATGGTGCTGGTGTTGTTACATCAGATGAAATCACAGGTGCAACCCCAGGTGGTTTTTCTGCACACGCAAAGTCAAGGAACAACTCTGCAGAGATACTTTTGAGCCAAAAAGATTCTCCCATTGACCTACTGATAGGAGCTGGTAGCTACTCTGATGTATACACCAATTTGTTTGTCGAAAAGGGCTGGACTTGGGTTGAGAGCAAAGCTAACCTAACCACCGAGCGCAAGAGATTTGTTGCCACCTTTGACGAAGTAACCTATGCTGATGGCACCGACACAGCTCCCACTCTAACCGAGCTTGCAACCTATGCAATTGATTATATGGAATTAAACTATCCAACAGGATATTTCCTAATGATAGAAGGGGCAAAGATAGACAAGGCATCTCACAGCAACGATGTCAGCGAAATGATTAACAACCACCTTGATTTTGATAGAGCCATCAAGGCTGTTGACCTCAAGCTTCAAGCTCAAAGCTTGGGCTACTCATTGATTGTTACTGCCGACCACGAAACTGGTGGTATCCAAAAGGCAGAAACCATAGAGCAAATCACCGATGATTTGTATACTACCACCAATCATACAGCAACCAATGTTAACTTATATTTCAAGACCACTTTGACAACTGTACCAGAGCGCTTGAACAAGGAACTCATTTCCAACACCGAAGTTTTCTTGCTCTGCAAGGAACTTTTGTCAATAGCATAGCAATAGGGGGATATTATGGTAAACTATATTGATGCAACCTTTGATGAAGTCGCAAATAGTGTGTTCACACTCTACAAAGACAATCCTATCATCAAGGCGTTTGGCATAAGCCCAGTTGTTGCAGACCCAAGTGTGCTTACACCAGCTCAAAGTCACGACGGAAAATGGCATCTCTTCTGCCATGCGCTACTTGGTATCTATTCCTTTGTTAGCGATGATGGTATCAACTGGCAAAAGGACCAAAGAGTGGTTCCTTGCGCCATGCGCCCCGACTGCAAATATATCGATGGCGTTTACTATATGTACTATGAGCGCACCGAAAGTTTGGCAAAAAAGGCAGTTTCATTCCTAACTGGCAAAAAGTGGTTTTCCGAAATCTACCTTACCACATCTACCGACCTAAAAACATGGTCAGAGCCAAAGCTCATCATTGGCAACACCCGTCCATATATGAGTGACGATAGGGGAGTATCCATCTCCAACCCCTTCCTTGCTGGCGAAAAGGGCAACTATCGCTTGTATTTCTCTGCTGGACTAACCTTCATCAAGGATTGTGGTTTCTCCGAGCCCACCTATATTTCCTATGCCGAGAGCGACAACCTTGAAAGTGGTTTTACGCCCATAGAAACACCCATAATCGCCCCAGACAAGGATAGCAAGTATCTCAACCTATGTTCGGGCTGTATCAAGGTTTACAAGCTAAATGACTGCTATATTGCCCTTCAAAATGGCATATATCGTGATGGAAACAAATCCCACTCCACCATTATGCTCCTAAAATCCACAGATGGCATACACTTTGATTTTGTCAAGGTATTCCTAACCCCCACCGTCACCGAAGGCAAGCACAAAAACTGGATGAAGCAATATGTATATGCTTGCAACCTTGTCAAGCACGATGGCGAACTCCGACTCTATTTCAACGCACGCAATGTAAGTGACAACATCCGTGGCAGAGAGCATATTGGAGTGTTGTGTGGTGAGAGGGCCTCACAATGAAGTTGGCATACTGCCAGTGAAGTTTGCGCTACGCACAAGTGAAGTTATCTACGATAGTGAAGTTCGCAATTGCGAGTGTAAAGGAGAAAAATGAAAGATTCAGATTTACGCACAAGGGCAAAAGAATTTGCATTACAAATATTTAGAATGTGTGATACTATTGACACAAAAAATTGGAGAGGGGTTCTTGTTAATCAAGTAGTTAAGAGTGCCACATCTATTGGAGCTAACTTACATGAAGCAAATTATGCTTCAAGCAAGGCAGATTTTATAAACAAATTGCATATTGCCCTAAAGGAGTGCTGTGAAACCGAGTATTGGATAGAAATGCTTGTTGGTTCCAACACTATTAGTGGACAGAAAGCAACGGAGCTGTTGCAAGAAAGTGGAGCAATTCGTCGTATGTTGGTAAAGTCCATAACAACAGCTAAACAAAATACCGAAGAGCAAAAATAAGTAATATAAACAAAAGAAAGAGAGAACGATATCGTTCTCTCTTTTTATTTAATCTATCCACAACTTCGCCCATTGGCGAAACTTCACTCATGCAATGAACTTCACTGCGAAGCAACTTCACTTGCCAAAGGCAACCTTCACCAAATAAGCTTTGCTTATTCTTTTGTTTTTAGCAAATCGTTACGGAGTCTATCGGAGTCCTTTCTTACAAAGAAGATTGGGATGAGTGCAAATACTGCGATTATTGCTGCTGCAAGGAAGATTTCAAATGGTGGTAGATAGTCTACTGATTGATTGTCTACCTTCATTAGGTTGATTATCATTGTAATTAGTGGACCAATGAGCATTGGGAGTAGTACGGTAAAGCACATCTTTACGCCTTGGAATCTACCTTCTGCGCCCTTTGGAATGTAGTCTTGGAATGATGACATCAAAGCACTACCACCTGATAGCAATGAGCCAAGCATAAATGTTCCTGCTATTACGAGAACATATACATATGATGATTGTGGCATATATTTCATTAGGTAGATTACCAATGTGCTTATGATTACGATAAATACAAGTGGAATATAGAAGTGTTTTCTGCCAAACTTGTCATATAGCATACCGGTTACAGCTGTAAAGGCACCTGCAAGCACGATTACGATGGCAAGTGGAAGGATAAAGTCTTTGATACCAAGGGTATTCAAAATAAAGTTGATTAGGTATGAGAAGAAGGTTTGTTGGCTTATACCAAGGATACAGCTTGCAGAGAGGCAAACATAGAGCATCTTGTTGTCCTTGATGACTGATGGACGGAAGCCATAGAATGTTTCTTTTAGGTAATCGGGGTTGCTGTTCTTGATGATGTTGGGGCTGTCTTCCAAAACGAAGATAGCAATTACACCAGCGATAATTGGGAATGCGCCAAGAACGATAAAGAACAAAGCGTTTGATGCGTTTTTAGCATCGTAAAGGAACATAGCAAGCACAAATACGATTACGAATGCAACAATGCTGAATACTGACATAACTGCATTTACCTTACCACGGTTGGTTGTGTCGGTAACATCGGTCATCCAAGTGTTGAAAGCTGCGTCGTTTGCAGTTGAGCCAAAGAATGTCATAATGCAGTCAAAGATAACCAAAAGGGCTGCAACAAGGCCGATAGCATTACCTGTTGGTGACATAGGTATTGCAGCAAATAGCATGATAGTAGCACCCCAAGCGAGATAACCATATGCGATAAAGGGCTTTCTCTTGCCGATTTTATCGATAAAGCCACCGGCAAAAATGGTGGTAGCAGTTGCAGCTATTGCGCTGAGCCAAATCATCAATGTGCTTACAATGGTTGCAAGGTCTTGACGGTGAACATTGCTGAAAATATCCTGTGCCAAGGTTGCAAAGTACATATTTTCTACCGACCAAGCAATTTGTCCAACCAAGCCGAATACTAACGCACAAGTCCACACTTTTGCGCCGAGCTTTGTAGTCTTAACAGAACCAGTATTGTTATTACCCATAGCTAATCTCCAAATAATATATTTAACTATATTATTTTACCATATAAAACCAGCATGTCAACACCCAATCATAAAGAAGAACTCTTTTAATAAAAAACGGACACATCTGTGTCCGTTTCGCTTTGATATATAAAAGTGGAGTTACTCAACATTACCTGCTTTAACTGCTTCAAAGTCAGCTTCGATTTCAGCAGATGGTTTTTTGGTAAGGAGTGATACAACAACAATGAGTATTGTTGAGAAGATGAATGCTGGTAGAAGTTCATAGATAGCAAATACGCCACCGAGCTTGCTGATGACGAGCTTCCAAAGGAAAACCATTCCTGCACCACCAACCATACCGGCAATAGCACCGGCTTTGGTTGTTCTCTTCCAGAATAGGGAGAAGAGCATGATTGGTCCAAATGTTGCGCCAAAACCTGCCCATGCAAAGGATACGATTTTGAAGATTACGCTATCTTTGTCAAGAGCGATTACAGCAGCGATAATAGCAATCACACAAAGTGTAATTCTTGAAACCCACATAACTTGCTTGTCGGTTGCGTTTTTCTTAAATACACCTTGGAAGATGTTTTTTGATACCGAAGATGCTGCGATGAGTAGATATGAGTCGGATGAGCTGATTGTAGCAGCAAGGATACCAGCCATAACAAAGCCTGCAATGATGGGTGGGAAGAAGCTGATTGATAGCTTGATGAAGATATTTTCTGCATCTGCATTTGTGAGGAATTCGTTTGGGAAGAGCTTTCTGCCCATGATACCGATGAATACTGCAATTGCAAGGGAAATGATAACCCAAACCATAGCGATTCTTCTGGACATACCAAGTTCTTTTTCCTTACGGATTGCCATAAAGCGGAGTAGTACTTGTGGCATACCAAAGTATCCCAAGCCCCAAGCAAGCATTGAGAAGATAGAAAGCACACTATATGGTTTAGCTTCGCCCCAAACAACTGCGTTGCCAGCTTCGTTTACACCAGGGTTAGCAAGGCCAAAGAAATCCAAAAATCCTGGGATACTATTTGCGTTATCTATGATAGCGCCAAATCCACCTGCATTTATTGTACCAATAATTACGACAACAGCAAGGGCAATTATCATAACGATACTTTGCATAAAGTCAGATGCGCTCTCTGCAAGGAATCCACCAACTAGGGTATATAAAATAACAAATAGGGCACCCAAAAGCATCATCCACTCATATGGGAGTCCAAATAGTGATGAGAAAAGTTTGCCACAAGTTACAAAGCAACTTGATGCGTAAACGGTAAAGAATACAAGAATAAAGATAGAAGCAATCATCATTATAACCTTGTTCTTCTCACGGAAACGATTGGAGAAAAATTCAGGTAGGGTGATTGAGTTGTTTGCTCTTATGCTATATCTACGGAGTCTTTTTGATACGATTAGCCAGTTAAGGTATGTACCAATTGCAAGGCCAATAGCTGTCCACACCGCATCAGCAAGTCCGCACCAGTAAGCAAGGCCAGGTAGGCCCATCAGTAGCCAACCGCTCATATCCGATGCTTCTGCGCTCATGGCTGTCACCCAAGGGCCAAAGGAACGACCACCAAGGAAATATTCCTCGGAGCTCTTATTGGCTCTTTTAGCATAAAAGAAACCAATTCCTAAAACAGCGAGCATATAAACTATCATGGCAACCAGTATTTGAATTTGTTCTGATGTCATAAAGCTTCTCCTTCCAACAAAACTTCTAAAAACAATATTTATGTAATGATACCACAAATCCCCCAATCATTCAATACCCCCAGTAAAATTACTCAAAATATAAATAAAAAAGACATCCTTGCTTGGATGCCTTTTGCTTACAACTGCACTTGCTACAATTATCCTATTTTATAGAATATACAGCATCAACCCACATCTTTACAATTTCAGCAACATAATGATGCTTGTTGCCTCCATGAATAATGGCGTTTCTTGCCATACGCATCTTGTGTAGAAGCATAGAAGATTTTTCGCTTATTAGCTTAAGCTCCAAAGCTTTCTCGATCATTTCAGTTAAGTCGAGGCCTTGATCTGTTATGTGTGCCTTTAATTTTTTCTCCAGTTGGATGGTGGCATTTACAATTACATATTCCAAGTCACCAGCTTCAATTTTTTCAAACAACTGCTGTTTGGTTGCAGTTTCGTTTAGTTCTATATTGGTACTATCAATAGGCTTGTTGAGGGCAAGCATGCTGATTTTCAAGATGTTGGTTATAGCTATATTTTCATCTAATATAGCTCCTGCTGATAACAGAACATCTATGATGTCATACCTTTCAGGTAGATTTTCCAAGATGGTTTTTAGAACACAATTTAGCTTTTCAACATCATTGTTTACATTTACAGCATAGATGTAAAATCTTATGTCTTGAACATTGGCTTTTGACAAGATTTCCAAATCGATTTTGTTGCGTTCTTCTTCGCCAAGTAAGATAAAGGCATCATAATCATCACTTACGGCTGTTTCTTGCCATGTAAGTGCGTTTTCACCTATTAATCTACAACGGCGCTCATGCTCGGAAATAGAGGTGTCGTTTTGAATTTCTACAATTCGTTTTTCCCTTTTTGCGCTCGCAAAAAGAGTTTCCAATTCCTTCTCACTTGGGAGATAAGGCTCAAATCCCTTGATAGAAAGTTTTTCAGCAATTGTTCTATTATGTTTGACGAGCAAAGACACGCGTTTTACATCAAGATTAGATACAGCAAGTTCTATTACCTTTTTATCAACTACAACCAGCTTACCTAAAACTTGTATAGGGTCATAAAGATCGTCGCGTTTATGGATTAGGTAAGAGGATGTGGTTACAGAACAAGTTCCATAGTCCTTTTTTGTATTTTCATAGCGTTCAATGGTCTTTAAGGTGTCATCTAAAGCATCTTGCAAATATTTTTCCAATAATTCGTATCTACCAGAACGATACAACTCCTCTATAATAGCGCGATCTAAAAAATAAAATAGGCCGTCTATTTGGTTGCGTGATGGACCATACCATGCAGTTTCATAACTAACCTTTTGTGGGTCATAAGGCAAATATGCTCCCATGTATTCTATTATGGAGACGGGAACCTCTTTGTTATTGAAGATAAACTCTATGGTTTCGCGGTTGATTAGATTGGCAGTATATGGCTCATATGAGCGAACAGCTCTATTGTTAACAAGGACCTCGCTTATCTCGGTGCAATTTCCAACGGCAAAGCTTTTTAAGCCCAGTCTTTCCAAAAAGTCGATAGAGCCGGCCAAACACGCAAATCTTATTAGCTCATCAACAAATGCACTCCTGTGGAAATAGTTTTCATGTTTAGTTTCTACCATTCTTGCTATGCCTTGAGCGCAAACATTAAATATTTTGAAGCTATGGTGCTTGAAAATTAGTTTGATAATTTCTTCAAGATGACGCATATTGGATGCGGTTGTGGGATAACGGTATTTTATATAATTCTCGGCATCATCTCTTTCGATCAGATAAAGCATCCGTTTTCTATCATCCATATCATCAAGACCGATATTCTCTTCTTTTTTTCCAGTCATGATATAATCTATACTAACATCAAAAATCTGTGCCAACACGGGCAACTGCGAAAGATCGGGGAGGCCTCCCTCACTCTCCCATTTACTAACAGCCTTATCGCTTACGCCTAATTTTTCAGCTAGTGCAACCTGTGTCCAACCCTTTGTTTTTCTCATCATTGCAATGGTTTTTCCGATACTATGTGTCATAGCACGCCTCCTATCTTTTTTCGATAAAAGTGTAACATGGCAAGGCAAAAAAGTAAACCTACTTATCGTTAATCACATTCTTTCGCGAACCCCAATTTTTACAATAGAACTCTACGATTAGTAGAATTACGCTTTTTATCCTATTTTCCACAAAAAAAAGAACACTGCATTGGTGTTCTATTTCTTTGGCGGAGCGTATGAAACATAAAACTATCTTTTGTCGAGATTGACTTTTTGTTTAACCTGTGTTAGTATAAAAACATGGAACAAATACAAGAAATAAAAGAACAAATATGTGATGTATGTCATAAAATGTGGCAACTTGGTTGGGTTGCTGCAAATGATGGCAATGTTAGTGCAAAACTTCCAGATGGAAGGATTATTGCTACGCCTACTGGAATCAGCAAAGCATTTATTACACCTGAAAAGCTCGTTATTCTTGATAAAGAAGGCAATATTCTTGAAGCCAACGAAGGATATCGTCCATCAAGTGAAATCAAAATGCATCTTCGTTGTTATCAAAAGAGAGAGGATGTTTTTAGTGTAATCCATGCTCACCCACCAGGCGCTACTGGATTTGCCGTAGCACACAAGGCAATGGATATGTATAACATGATAGAGGATGTTGCCGTTATTGGTTCGGTACCACTCACTCCTTATGGAACACCATCCACTTCGGAGGTTCCAGACTCAATAGAACCATATCTTGAAGAACATGATGTTATGCTTTTAGAAAACCATGGAGCGCTTGCCGTGGGAAGTGATGTAATAACCGCTTTTTATAGAATGGAAAGTCTTGAGCTTTGGGCAAAAATAACGATTAATGCCGTTATCTTGGGTGGTAGTCACGATATTAGCAAAGAGAACATACAAAAACTCATTGATTTAAGAGGATACTATAGAGTAACCGGTAGGCATCCGGGTTATAAAGTTTTTAATCCGGAAGATAGTTTGCTTCACAAGAAGGATTAATTGGTCCAAAAGGTCAAGATAAGATGAGAACGGTTTTAGCCTTTGATTTTGGTGCTTCTTCCGGAAGAGCAATAAAAGGAGTTTTTGACGGAAAAAGTATAAAGCATTCGGAAATCCATCGTTTTGAAAACACGCCCAAAATAGTTGATGGGCATGTTTGTCATGATATTGATATGATTTTGAATGAAATTAAAACTGCGATTAGAAAGGCAGGAAAAGTTGATTCAATCGCTTTTGATACCTGGGGTGTTGATTATGCCCTTCTTGATAAAGATGGCAATATTATACACGAGCCGTATCATTATCGCGATAGTCGCACTGCTAACGCCTTGGAGATTGCATTTGCCAAAATGCCAGCAGAATCAATATTTGTAGAAACCGGCAATCAAATAATGAACATCAACACCCTTTTTCAACTTCTTTGTGACGAGGACCTTAATAATGCAGATAAATTGCTTTTTATGCCAGATTTATTTGCTTATCTTCTTACCGGGGAAAAGGTTTGTGAAATTACCATAGCATCAACTTCGCAAATGTTTGATATGGTAAAAGGAGAATGGAGCAAGAAAATTTTAGATACTTTTGGCATTAAAAAAGAGCTGTTTCCACCTTTGAAAAAGAGCGCAACGATAAACGGCTATTATAATGGAGTGCCGGTCATAAGTGTTGCCGGGCACGATACGCAATGTGCTGTCGTAGCAATGCCCACGCAAACGAAAAATGTGGCTTTTCTTTCCTGTGGCACTTGGTCGCTTATGGGATGTGAAGTAGATACTCCGATTATCACAAAAGAAAGCACTGCCTGCGAGCTTTCTAACGAAATGGGTGCCAATGGTAAAATAAACTTTCTTAAAAACATCAGTGGGCTTTGGCTCATTCAACAACTACGAAAAGAATTGAGAGAACGCGGAATGAGTTTGTCTTACGATGAACTTGAAGGGAT
>JAFXIB010000065.1 GCA_017533505.1 Clostridia bacterium
AAGCAGAACTCGGCAGAGATTATGAGTCTGCAAAAGAATCTTTCACCGAAGAACCCTATAAGTCAACCGGCGAATTTGACGAAATAACCTCCTTTATGTACGCAGAAGGCTTTGTTAGTGTTGAATATGTAAAAGACCCTGTCACCAACAAGCCCCAATATGACAAAATCGAAAAGATTACCCGTCTATACTCCACCGATGTTGTTAACAGCAAAGAAGCTGCTATAAACTATGTTTATACCAACAAGACATCTCAAGGTCTTGACGAAATTCTCCTTTACTGGGGTACTGGTAACACATTGAGTTCAGAATATGCTGCTCAAGCAAAGCAAGTTATCCTTCTTGAAAAAATCACCGGCGACCAACTTCTCATTCCAAGCATAAGTGGTATCGTTTCTGTTGGTCACCACACCAATGAAACCAGCGTTACCATTGGCGAAAACACCTATGCAGTAGCTCAAGAGCATAACGAAAAGGACGGCACCCCTCTCAATAAGGATGAATACGATGTTCTCCGTATCACCATCAATGGTGTTGACCCCAAAGCTATTTGGAACTTTGCTTTCAGCGTTGCTCCTCAACACTACTATTCAGCAGCTAACTATGGCGATCAACCACACTCTGTTGATATCAAAAACCACAATTATGGTGTTGATTATGCAAGCTTCTCATTCCACACATCCGTAATTCAATCCCAAAAGAATATAAGGGTACCTATGGGCGCAGGCGCATATGTAGCAACCGATGCTAACAATAACTCCAACCCAGAAGGTAATGATTTCTATCGTGATAATGTTGTTTACTTCAAGCGTAACAACAGATTTATGATGGGAACTCCTAACATCGAAAAGGTTCGTTATCAAGTTGTTAGTGCAACCAACGCACTCAATGTTTTGGAAACTGGTGCGGTTCACTTTGTAACTCCACAATTTACTCCAAACAACATCAACAAGATTAATTCTCTTGCATCAAAGGGTATTGAGTCCACTTCTACCGACCAATTAGGTTATGGTTACATTGGTATCAATGCTGGTAAAGTTAAGGACATCAACCTTCGTAAGGCAATCATGTACGCAATGGATACATCCCTTGCACTCAGCTACTACTCAACTGGTACTGCAAAAAATATTTACTGGCCAATGAGTACCGTTTCTTGGGCATATCCAAAACAAGGCAATGTTCTTGACCAAGACAATGGTAGAGCATATGCATCTGGTTTTCTCGGTGACGAAGCTGCAAAGAATGCTATCGCTCAATGCATGACTGCAGCAAATGTTAGCGCAGGTGATAGCCAACTTAAACTCAAGTTTACTATTGCTGGCTCATCACTAACCGACCACCCAACTTACGCAACTTTCCAAAAGGCTGCAACCCTACTAAATGAATGTGGTTGGAATGTAGAAGTTGTTGCTGATACTCAAGCTCTTACAAAGCTCTCAACTGGTTCTCTTGCAGTTTGGGCAGCAGCTTGGGGTACCACCATCGACCCAGATATGTATCAGGTTTACCACAAGAATTCTACTGCAACCAGCGTTCTTGCTTGGGGTTATAACGAAATCCTAAACCAAGATGGATATGACACCGAAAAGGATATCCTAAATAAGCTCTCCGTTGTTATCGACCAAGCTCGTAGTACCGACAATAGAAAGGACAGAAGCGATTACTACAAGACTGCTATGGGTTATGTTCTTGACCTTGCAATTGAGCTTCCTGTTTACCAAAGAAAGGTACTATATGCTTACAACGCAGATGTAATTGATTCATCATCACTACCAGAAACCATCAATCCATACACTTCTCCACTTGATAAGCTATGGGAAATCAAACTCACCAAGGAAGCAAGTGCTACTGGTGGAAATAGTAGTCTTTCTGCCGGTGCTACCGTTGGTATCGTTATCGGTTGCTTTGCAGGTGTTTGGCTTGCTATCGTAGCCGCCCTATTCGGCACCAAGAAGATTTCTATTGCTACTATCAAGAGAATAATCAAGAAATTCAAAAACAGAAACAACGAATCTTTGGAATACGATAATGATGTTCTCTTGGACGAAGACGGCGAATACATCATTTTGGAAGAAGAAGTCTATGTCGAAGAAGATGTGCTCGTTGATATTGACGAATAATACATCAGTAAGTAGTACAAACTCAATCAATTAATAACAAAACAACTAATCTAATAAAAATATGGTGCGTTCCAAAACTCACCAAAAATAGGAACAAGGAACTATGATAAAATACATTCTCAAAAGACTTGGTCTAACCGTGCTTATTCTACTTGGCGTTTCCCTTATCATCTATGTTTTGATAAGACTTATGCCCGTAGACTTCATCGAAAAGAAAATAGCTGAAATGAACCAAGGTGGCGCAACAATCGATCAAGCTACCATAGATAACATGAAATCTATGTATGGCCTTACCGACGATACCTTCCTCGGTGTACTAAAAGGATATTGGAACTGGTTGGTTAAACTTGTCCAATTTGACTTTGGTACCTCATTCAAATACGGTGTTCCCGTAATTGATGTTATCAAGGATAGTATGGGTGTTTCATTTGCAGTTGCTCTCATTGCAACCATCTTCGAATTCCTAATTGCTATTCCTCTTGGTATCACCGCCGCCACCCACCAATACTCCATACGCGACTATGTTGTTACCGTTTTGGTTATGATTGGTATTTCTTTGCCATCCTTCTTCTTTGGTCAAGTTCTAAAAGATTTGTTTGCTATGAAGCTCGGTTGGTTCCCAAACTCCGGTCTTACCGATGCAACCAAAGACCTACTGGCTTTGCAAAACTACTTGACTATGTATGGCACATGTTCGTACCTGTTCTAACAGTAGTTATACTTTCAATTGGTGGAAGAATGAGAATGACGCGTACCGAAATGCTCGAAGTTATGAACTCCGACTACATCCGTACAGCAAGAGCAAAGGGTTTGAGTGAAAGAAAGGTTATTTACAAGCATGCTTTCCGTAACACCCTTATCCCACTTGTTACATCCCTTGCAGGTCTACTACCAAGTTTGTTCAGTGGTGCTATTATCACCGAACAAATCTTTGACCTTCCTGGTATCGGTAACCTTGCATTCCAAGCTATGGACGCTGGCGATATACCATTTATCATGGGTTACAATATGTTCCTTGCCCTACTATCAGTTATGGGTGTATTGCTCGCAGACCTTATGTACGCTGTCGTAGACCCACGCGTTAAACTTACAGATTAAGGAGGAGAATTATGGAAAATTTAGAAAATAAAAACGACATCATCGTTGAAGAAAACCAAGTTCTTCCCACTGAAGAAATTGAAGAGAATGTATCTCAAATAAAACAAGCAGACGACTCCATTGAAAAGAATGTTCGCCTAATGTCCCCTGGTAGAATGGTTATGAGAAGATTCTTCCGCTCAAAACTATCTATCGTTGGTCTTGTTATGCTCGTAAGCCTTTTCCTATTCTGCTTCTTGGGACCAGTTTGCTACACCAACTGGGAAAGCAATGAAATCGACTACTCTGACCGTGTTGAATATGCATCAACCGAAATCAAAGATGTAGATGGCAATGTACTATTTACACAAGTTATTGAAACCGTAAAACGCCCCAATTCCTTTGCTAAACCCTCTCTTGAACACCCTCTCGGCACAGATGGTCAAGGTTGGGATAACCTTGCAAGACTTATGGAAGGTGGTAAGGTTTCACTTGCTATCAGTTTCATTACCGTATTTATCGTTACTATTTTAGGTATCATCTTTGGTGGCTTGGCTGGTTACTTTGGTGGCGTAGTTGACAACATCATAATGAGAATATGTGATATTCTTATGTGTCTACCTGGCTTCCCTATCCTTTTGGTTGTTGGTACTTTGCTCGAAGGTATCGGTATTGCATCACAATTCCGTATTTACTACTTGATGGGCTTCCTATCCCTCATCAGCTGGCCTGGTGTAGCTCGTCTTGTTCGTGGTCAAATACTTTCTCTTCGTGAACAAGAATATATGGTTGCTGCAGAAGCTATGGGTTACTCCACCGGTAGAAAAATCTTCAAGCACCTTATTCCTAATGTTATGCCACAACTTATCGTTAACATGACTTTGAGTCTTGGTAGTATGATTCTTTACGAAGCATCACTATCATTCTTGGGTCTTGGTGCTACTGCAGAGTTCGCAGCTTGGGGTACTATGATTAACCAAGCAAACGACCTCAATGTTCTACAAAACTACTTTAATGTTTGGGGACCTCCCGGAATTTGCATCGTTATCGCTGTTCTTGGCTTTAACTTCATAGGCGACGGCCTCCGTGATGCACTCGACCCCAAGGCAAGGAGATAAAGATATGGCTATCGATATTAAGAATATTACCGAAAAAATTAAGAAAACTTCTGACGATATAGTGGAAATCGTAAAGAATAAGCTCCAAAAGAAAAATAACGGCCACTATCTCAGCGGTAAGGAAGTAAGAGCTATTGCAAAGTCTAACAAAAAGGCTATGCTTGCTCTTGAAAAGGAAAAAAATCGTAAGAAAGCTGAACATGAATATCTCAGCACCATGAAAGACGATAACAATATCTTGGAAATTGACAATCTCCACACCTATTTCTATACCGATCAAGGTATCGTAAAGGCTGTCAATGGTGTATCTATCAATATTCCAAAGAACTCCACCGTTGGTATCGTTGGTGAATCTGGTTGTGGTAAGAGTGTTACTTCTATGTCAGTTATGCGCCTACTCCAAGGCCCTACTGGTCAAATTGCAAGTGGCTCCATTCGTTTTAAGTCCCTTGACTTCAAGCGCGACGAAGAAGGCAAACCTATCCCAATTTATGTTCGCACCAAGAGCGGTAAAGTTATTTACAAGAAAAAGAAGGATAAACGAGGCCATTTTGTCATTGACAGAGAAGGCAATCCTGTTTTGGTTCCACTACAAGCTGTCAACGAAAATGGTGTTCTATCCTATGAAATGGAAGAAAAGGTATTTGATATAGCAAAAATGCCCATCCAAGAAGTACACAAAATTCGCGGTAGACAAATTGCTATGATATTCCAAGAACCAATGACTTCACTAAACCCTGTATTTACCATTGGTGATCAGCTTGACGAAGTAACCTTTATCCATACCCCCGGTGCTACCAAGGAAATGGCAAAAGCTCACTCCCTTGAAATGCTCAAGCTCGTTGGTATTGATAAATCAGATCGTGTTTACAACAGCTATCCACACGAATTGAGTGGTGGTATGCGTCAGCGCGTTATGATAGCTATGGCTCTTGCTTGCGACCCTCGTCTTATCATCGCCGACGAACCTACTACTGCTCTTGATGTTACCATTCAAGCACAAATTTTGGATCTACTACGCGACCTTAAAACTCGTATGAATGGCTCCATTATGCTAATCACCCACGACCTTGGTATCATCGCAGAAATGGCTGACTATGTTGTCGTTATGTACGCTGGTAGAGTTATCGAACAAGGTACCGTTCAAGAAATCTTCCATGATCCAAAGCACCCCTACACAATGGGACTACAAAAATCAAAGCCCAGCATGGAAACAAAGAGCGATACCCTATTCAATATCCCAGGCAATGTTCCAAACCCCGTAAATATGCCCACCCACTGCTACTTTAAGGATAGATGTGATAAGTGCATCGGTAAGTGCTCCGGCGATTATCCCTGCATGAAGCAAGTATCCCCCACTCATTATGTAGCTTGCCACCTTTACGAAGAGGAGAAATAATATGGAAACCGAAAAGAATTTAGATTTAGAAATTGTTAATGACGAAAAAGTAAAAAAGGATGAGAAAATCATTCTTGAAGTCAAAAATCTACGCAAGTGTTTCCCTGTTAAGAAATCTCTCACAGGTAAAGTGCTAAAGGAACTCGTTGCTGTTGACAATGTTTCATTTACCCTTAACGCAGGCGAAACTATCGGTATAGTAGGTGAATCTGGTTGTGGTAAAACCACTCTCGGTAGAACCATCCTTAAACTACATCAACCAAGTGGTGGTCAAATCATATTCAACGGAGAAGATATCACAAAGTACTCCAAAAAGGAAATGCGTCATCTCCGTACCGATATGCAAATAATATTCCAAGACCCATATTCATCACTCCCACCAAGAGCAACCGTTGGCGATATCCTTTCAGAGCCTATCAAAGTTCATGGTATCGTTCCAAAGGACCAAGTTAAGGACTATGTTTTAGACTTGATGGAAAAGTGTGGTCTCCGTGACTATTACTACGAAAGATATCCCCACGAATTCAGTGGTGGTCAACGCCAGCGTATTTGTATCGCAAGAGCCCTTTCAGTTAACCCAAAACTTGTTATCTGCGACGAGCCTGTAAGTGCGCTTGATGTATCTATCCAAGCTCAAATCATCAACCTACTACGCGACCTACAAAAGAAACTTAACCTTACTTACTTATTTATCTCTCACGATATCAGCGTTGTTAAGTTTATCTCTGACAAAATTGGTGTTATGTACCTTGGCGCAATGGTAGAGTTTGGCTCAAAGAAGGACATCTTTGATAAACCACTCCACACATATACACAAGCTCTATTTAGTGCTATCCCCAATCCTAACCCAGATGTTAAGATGAACCGTATCGTTCTCAAGGGCGATATTCCATCTCCTGTTAACCCACCAAGTGGATGTAGATTCCACACTCGTTGCCCACACGCAACCGAAAGATGCGCTCAAGAAGCACCAGCATTCAAAAACTATAACGGACACTACTGCGCTTGCCACCTTGTAGAAGAACAATATAACAATGAGCAAAAAGAAGACTAAACATCTTAATAAAGAAAAGGCTAAAAAGGAAAAAATAGTATATGTTGACGATGGCAGTACCATCGTTGATATGAGTGGCACTATCAACGCCCCTAAAAAGCCCAAAAATCAGCCCAAAGATCCCGTGACAGGTTCTCCTATAGGAAACACCTTCAAAGACCAAGCACGGACCTATTTTAGCGCTGTAAAGCAAAATCTAATACCAATGCTCGTAACAATACTCGGTATTTGCGTAATCTTTGGTGTAATGTACTTGGTATTAGAGCTTGCAAGCTAACAGGAATTGTTATGTTTATTACTCATAATTAAATTAAAAGAGCCTTTTGGCTCTTTTTTTGATTTACTTTACTCTTACAAAAAATACTTTACGCTCAAAAACGCGATTATTTAGATGAGATACGAACAAAAAAGAAAACCCCAAAAAACTACTATAACTCTAAAAACGCGACAGTTTAGATGAAAGACGAAGGAAAAGAAAAAACCCGAGGGGTTGCTGTACTTGGCGTACTGCGCCCCGACGGGTTTTCTTATTTTTCAAAGTATTTCGCTAAAATGTCGCGTTTTTACTTGTTCTTGGGTAGGAACCCTCCAAATACCTTACCCCAGCCACCTTTAACTCCGTTACAGAGATCAAGGATACCTTCTACTGAATATGGAGAAATGATACCACCAGTCCAACCAGAGAATGCACGGAGTGGTAAATCCTTAACTGATTGAGTAATCATTTCGGGGTTTTCAGAACCTATTGCAACAAGCTTTGCTGCGTTTACCATGATTGTATATAGTCCGTTACCAAAACGGCTTGGGCGTAGTTGTGAAATGGTATTGTTGATAGTAAAGCTACCCTTTTCAAATGGAGCATTGCCTGGAAGTTCCTTGCCGTATACTGCTTGGAATTCTTCTTCTTTGATTTCGGTTGCAGTATCAAGGTTGTAGTATACAGGAGCAACTTCTTTGTAGCAAGGTACTTGTGCATCGGGATTTAAGCTAACAACATTAACTGTTCCTTCAAACTTAATATCCCTACTTGATGCACCAACAAGAACTTTGTATGCACCACTTTCAACATGCCAATCGGAAATGTTCACATTGTAGTATGCAAATGCGCGTGCATCAAGAGCGATGGTAACTTCTGTTTCTTCGCCAGCCTTTAAGAATACCTTTTTGAAGCCTTTAAGTTCCTTTTGGGCTTTATAAATCTCTGATTTGGGAGCCGAAACATATACTTGTGCAACTTCTGCGCCATCTCTGTCGCCAACATTCTTAATCTTGAATGATACATTGAGTTCATCGCCTTCGTTGATACTATCACTTGAAAGCTTGAAGTCACTATATTCAAATGAAGTATAGCTCAAACCATGTCCAAATGGATAACGAACTGCTTTGCCTGCTGTATCAAAGTAACGATATCCAATGAAGATTGACTCGCGATGCTCAACTGATCTTGGTCCCATTTGATAGTACGCGCTTGAAATGCCATCTTCGTTTGCAATAGGATATGTTTCTGCAAGCTTACCACTTGGGTTTACTGCACCATAGATAAGGTCAAGAGCAGCTTCGCCACCAGCTTGGCCACCAAGATATAGGTTAAGAATTGCCTTTACCTTCTCTGCCCAGTCACCAATAACAACTGGTGAGCCACCAGAAAGAACTACGATAACATTTTCGTTAACCTTTAGAATTTCGTTAACAAGGGTTACATGGCTTGAAGGCATTTCCATATGTCTTCTATCAAAGCCTTCTGATTCATAAGCATCAGTTAGGCCGATAAATACAACAACTGCATCTTTACCCTTTGATGCTTCAACTGCTTCTTTGATAAGATTTTCTTTGTAACCATCACCTTTGAGTGAGTAACCTGCTGCATAAGTATATTTCTTGCCAGCTTCATCAAGTGCTTGTGTGAAGGATACTGTCTTGGGGCAATTGATATGGCTTGAACCTGCTCCTTGATAACGGAGTTCCTTTGCAAGAGTACCAACAACTGCAATATTTTGCTCGTCATTGAGTGGTAGACCACCTTCGTTCTTAAGAAGAACTGCACCACCTGCTGCTGCCTTTCTTGCAAGTGCATGATGTTTTTCAAAGTCAATTTCACCAAATGTTTCGTTTGGCTTTGACTCAACTGCAAACTTAATTAGACGATATACAATCTTGTCAAGATCTTCTTCTGCAAGGGTACCAGCCTTAACAGCCTTGATGATTTTTCTATCATTCATACCACCATTACCTGGCATTTCAAGGTCATTACCTGCTTTTACGCCTTCAACTCTATCATTCATGCCACCCCAGTCGGATACAACGATACCTTCAAAACCCCATTCTCCACGGAGAACATCGGTAAGAAGTCTCTTGTTTTCTGCCATATATGTACCGTTTACTCTGTTGTATGAGCTCATAATGGTCTTGGGTTGCTCTTTCTTTACGATATACTCAAATGCTGATAGATAAATTTCGCGTAGTGCTCTTTCATCAACGATGGTATCAATACTCATACGATCGTGCTCTTGGTTGTTTGCACAGAAGTGCTTTACACTAACACCAATGCCATTCTTTTGTACACCATGTACATAGCTTGCGCCAAGACGGCCAGCAAGGAATGGGTCTTCTGCAATATACTCGAAGTTTCTACCACAAAGTGGGCTTCTCTTCATGTTAATGCCAGGTCCCAAAACGGTGGTAACACCAAGACACTTTGCTTCTTCTGCAATAGCATTACCTACTTCTTCAAGAAGCTCTACATCCCAGCTGGAGCCAGTAGTAACAGCTGTTGGAAAACAGGTTGAGGTTTCTGCAGGACGCATGATATTTGTACCTGCGGATGCCTTCTCTTTGCGTAGTCCGTGTGGACCATCACTCATCCATACTGATGGAACGCCCTTTTCTTCGATAGGTTTTGTTAACCAAAAGGTTTTACCTGAACAAAGTGAAGCCTTTTCTTCAAGGGTAAGAGTGTTAAGTATTTCTTGGTATTTATCCATTGCAACCTCCACGATTGTTTATTTTTTAGTCAAATGCGCATACACTCGCATTATAATTTATTATATTATAAATACATTATTTCGTCAATACGCATTTTTACCCTATTTTACCTTGTGCCGATATTGACCGACACCTTATATTGTGATATAATTTCTATATCACAACCGTGGAGGATCTTTTATGAAAAGACTTGGTTTGACAGTTGTAGTTGTTTTGCTTGCAGTTTGCTTTGGTTTAGCAGGCGCTCTTGCAGTAAATAAATTGCTCCCAAATGAAGATGATGGTATCAAATTTGCTTGGGATAAAGTTAGAGTTGCACACGAAAATATGTACCCAGATAACTTTGAGTATGTAGACTATGCAGAAGAAGTAAAGTTCGACTACGAAAAATATCCACTCCTCGAAAACCAAGGTCTATTCTGGCTAAAGTGGGATGATGCAAGCAATTCTTATATAAAAATTGATGCTGATACTGCTGAAGGAGCTTCTCTTGTAGACCCATCAAAACCCACTATTATCAACATCCATGGTATGCTCGTTGAAGGCTATTATACAGAAGAAATGTACTGGATGCCAGAAGACAGCACTACAAGTGAAGAAATCGGCTACGATATGCCCGTTCAAACTTTCAAGTTCTGGTTTGACAAAGGTTACAATGTAGGTATGTATAGCTATCAAAAGTTTGCAGCTGAAGGTATTTCTTACAATTCTATTGAAGAAAAAATGTGGGCAACAAACGGAGAAATTGGTATTCGTTACCAAAAGCCAGATACCACATATGACGAAGATGTATCTGAGTACACTATAACCGAACACTTTGCTGCTGACTATATCAGAGCTATGAAGCTTCTACCAGACTCCTTTGGTGACAAGGAAATCCGTTTTGCAGCACACTCCATGGGTGGACAAATGGTTACAGGTGGTACATTCCTACTAACCGAACTTGCTTCAGTTGGCCAACTTAATCCAAATCAACTCCCTGATAGAATCTGCATGGAAGACACCTTCTTTGGTGCATTCATAGATATGGGCGACAATGCACTTTACGCAGGTACGAAAGGTCTTATCCTTCGTTGGAGTGGCAAACCCCTACCAAACGATACAACTGGCGAAACCGTAATTGAATGTCTAAAAGATATCGCTGCAAACGGTGTTGTATTTGAATACTACTCATACGATGCAAGTTTCTTGCGTTCAGCTCAAAAGAAACAAATGAAAAAGGATTTGATTGATAACTCTGTTTATATAGTAATGGATCCAAAATTTGCTTCAAACGAACACTGTGGTGTAAGAGATTTCTATCTAACATCAATCCTTGTTGACTACGATAGTTCATTAGAGCTAACAGACGCAGAAAAGGTTGCTTATGCAGCATCACTACCAACCGAAGAATTAAGAGCTCTTGTTGGTAAGTGCTTCCGCGTTCAAGAAGGTCAAACAACTATTATGCCAAACGACGATGTTTACATCGAAGCAACATCTCAATACTACCCAGCAAACTAATTTATGGATAAATATCTAATATGCATAGGCGGGGGCGAAATTCGCTCAAAGGAAACTCTTGAGATTGATGAGAGTATTGCTCGTCTTGCTAAAGAAAGAGCAGGCGAAAGACGCGCTGTTGCAGTTTTCGTAGGCACAGCTTCGCATGATTCCCTCCCCTATTTTAACTCATTCCGTAAGACCTACACATCACACTTTGACATCAAAGCAGACCTCGCACTTCTCACTAAAAAAGATATCCCTATGGATAAAATAAGTGGTAAGCTACAAAATGCTGACCTTATTTATATTGGTGGTGGCAATACCATTTTTATGTTGGAAACATGGCGTAAAACTGGCTTTTTAGATATGCTTATTGATGCTTATAATCGCGGGGTAATTATTGCCGGTCTTTCAGCTGGTGCTATATGCTGGTTTGAAAAGATGTATACCGACTCCGTTGAAGGCTCTCTATATGAAGTTAGTGATGGATTAGGCATACTCAAAGGTATGATGAGCCCACACTACGACAACAGACCAGAGTTTGATAATATCGCTATAAATGAGCCACTTGCATATGCGGTTGAAAACAAAAGTGCCATAGTGTTTGTAAATGGAAGTTTCTCTCATACTCTTACAGCTGGTGGCAATTCTTACAAATTTGAAAATGGTGTAAAAATTAAACTTTGATATACTAAACTTGCTAATATAGTATCCTAAATTAAAATATTAAACCGACAAATAAATGTCGGTTTTTATTTTGTAAAAATACTTTAAACTTACCTTACACTACCCCTATTTATCTCTTGAATTTTACACTAAAGTATGTTATAATATCTATACTATGTTAGATATTAAAAATTTATGGAAAGATGCTTGTAGCACTATTATTGGCTTAAAAGGTATAAATGCCGTTTCTTATTCTGTTTGGATTGATTCCCTTACACCTCTTTGTGTTAAGGACAATTCATTGGTTTTGCTTGCTCCATCATCAAACAATAAGCTCACCGTAAATAAAAACTACAAAGAAGCTATTTGTGATGCTCTTGTAAAAACTGGCTCTATGATTACCGATGTAACAATCATCATTGAGCAAGAAAAGGATTTGTACGAAGAAGAAATCAAGCAATATGCAGAAGTAACAAAAGAGAAGCCTCCTATTGACACAAAGAGTCAGTTTGTATCTCGTTACACCTTCGACAACTTTGTTATCGGCGACTCAAACAACCTTGCTTATCACGCAGCGCTCAATGTTGCTCAATCTCCTGGTGTATCAAACTCCACCTATCTTGGATTTAACCCCTTGTTTATTTATGGTGGCGTAGGTTTAGGTAAAACCCACCTACTACATTCTATCGGCAATTACATTGCTGACAATATGCCAGAACTCAAGGTTCTATATACCAATTCAGAGCAACTCATCAACGACTTCGTAAGCTCCCTTGCAGCAAATAAAATGGTGGCTTTCCGTACAAAGTATCGCAATGTTGATGTGTTGATGATTGACGATATCCAATTCCTACAAAAGCGTACTGGTCTACAAGAAGCTGTGTTCCATATCTTCAACGATTTATACCAAAACGGCAAACAAATCGTGCTTACATCAGACCGTCCCCCAAAGGAAATCGAAACATTGGAAGATAGACTTCGCTCTCGTTTTGAAGCAGGTCTTATAGCTGATATCGGCGCTCCAAACCTTGATATGAGAATTGCTATCATCCGTAAAAAGATGATGCTCGAAAAGATTGCCGTAAACGACGAAGTTGTATATTACATTGCTGAAAAATGCGATTCAAATATCCGTGAGCTCGAAGGCAATTTAAGTAGAGTTGTATTCTATGCAAAACTAAAAGGTCTACCTTGCCCTGACCTTGAAATTGCAAAGGAAGCTATGAGCCATACTTCCACCAAAAAGCAAGGCGTAATCGATAGCCAAGATATCATCAATGCTACATGTAATTACTTTAAGGTTTCAAAAGCAGATATCATCGGCAAAAAGAAAACAAAAGATCTCGCTGAAGCAAGAATGATTGCCATCTATCTCATAACCGATATGCTCACAATTCCACTTGTTTCAATTGGTCAATTATTCGGTGGCAGAGACCACACTACTATTATTCACGCGCGCGATAAGATATCATCTCAACTACAAGAAAACAACCCTCAAACCAAACGCGCAATCGACGATATCAAGAATATGCTCAAAGACTAATGGGGACAACTCCATACCCTGTGGATAAGTAGGGAATAACTATCAACTTTTTATCCACATCAAAATATTGGTTTTATTTGGAAATTCTCTTCTAAAATGAACTAAATCACCATTTATTGGGAGTTATCCACATATCAACCACCCTTATTAATATTATTAATCCTATTCTTTATATAAAAGGAGAATTATATGAAATTTATATGCAATACTGAAGAACTATCAAATGCTCTTTCAACCGTATCAAAAGCACTATCTGCTAAACCAAATATTCCAATTCTTGAAGGTATCAAGCTTTCCGTTCAAGGCGACACAGTAACTTTGACAGCAACTGACCTTGAGCTTTTTATCGAAACAAAAATTAAGGCAACCGTAAAAATCGAAGGCGACTGCGTCGTTACTGGTAAGTTCCTAAATGAATTCGTAAAGAAACTAACATACCTTGACGAAATCGAACTTGAAAAACTTGGCAATACCATTTCTATCAAGTACGGCGACAACGAAACCGAAATCCAATGTCTTGAAGAAGATACATATCCAGAAATCAGAAAGGTTAGCGACGAAGTTTATATGAAGGTCAAAGAAGGCGACCTAAAAGAAGCTATTGAAGCTATCAGCTACTGCGTAGCTCAAGACGATACTCACCCCATTTTGAAGGGTATCCTACTTGATTTATCAGCTGATCAACTCACTGCAGTTGCTCTTGATGGATATAGACTTGGCTATGCAAAGTGCGAAGTTATTGATGCTTCCAAGGAAAACTATAAGATTATCATCGCAGGCAGAACTCTTTCTGAAATCGCAAAGATTTTGGAAGAAGGTGACAAGGTCGTCAAGATTACAATGCAAAAGAATATTGTGCTATTTGATCTCGGTAATACCGTTATCACCACTCGTCTTATCGATGGCGACTTCATCGACTATAAAAAGCTTATCCCTGCAACATATACCACTCATATCACTCTTGAAAAAGATAAGTTCATTAGTGGTCTTGATAGAGCTTCTCTTGTTGCAAGAAAACAAAAACATAACTATCTCAAGCTTTCTATCTCCGGTGGCGTAATTGAAATTAATTCAAATTCCGATATCGGCAAGATCCGTGAAACTGTAAACTGTGTTTTGGAAGGTAAAGATCTTGATATCGCTTTCAACTCAAGATTCCTTGCCGATGCTCTTTCAAAGATTAAGGAAGACTTCATTGATATCAAATTCAGTGGCGCAACTTCCCCAACAATCATCGTTCCAAAGGAAGGCGACAAGTTCCTTTATATGGTACTACCAATCCGTATGTTAGGTTAATTTTAGTATTGCTTTATATAAAAAATCAAGCCCTATTAGGACATCCTTTTAGGGCTTTTTTATTGGTGTAAAAAACATTATAAAATATCAATACAAAGCAAATCGTCAAAGTAAATTTTGCCACTATCCAGCTCCAAAAATTGATAGTGAATATTCAGTTTCTTCACGACACCATTGACGCGCTCGTATGCACCATTTTTGTAAAATACAACTTCTATATTGTCGCCTGGCTTTAGACGCGTTAAAAGCCGATTTAAGGCGCCTGTTTCATCTTCTGTGAGCTCATGTTTATCAACTTTCAATCGACGCTCCTCTCTGCGTCTTAATTCTTCTTGCAGTCCTTTTAGCGCATCAAAAGGCATAAACTGTTTTGCTCTGTCTTCTCTATTCACCATTATGCCCTCCTATCATTTTGTTGCGTTCCATTTGAGTAGCTCCGTCAAGAATATCAAAGCCACGGAGTATGGCGTTTTTACCAAATTTGTCTTTTATGGATAAGACACTGCGTTCCAAGTTTTTTTCTTTTTCCAAAAAGTTAAAGTTAGAAAACAAATTGTAGCCTTCGGCACATTCGTCAGCAATATAGCTAAATGATATTCCTAATCTCCTAATTGGGATACCTAAAATCGCGTGTTTACGAAATAGTGCATCTACATACTTGCTTATGGTATAATATGATGCTGTTTGAAGTTCAAATTTCATCATACCACCACTTGGA
>JAFXIB010000066.1 GCA_017533505.1 Clostridia bacterium
GGTTAGTTTTTATTGTTGGCAAGAGTGGTAGTGGGAAGTCAACACTCCTCAATATGCTTGGTGGCTTGGATGCTATCACGAGTGGCGAGATAGAAGCTTTTGGCAACGAGCTACACAAATACAGCGAGAGCAAGTTGTATACATACCGATCCAATGTAGTAGGGTTTATTTTCCAAGATTTTCATTTGCTTGACGATTTAACTGTGGGGCAGAATATTGGCTTAAGCTTGAGTATAAACGGAGAGAAAAACGACCAAGCGATAGATGAAATCATAGATAGTGTAGGCTTATCTGGTTACAAGCAAAGGTATCCAGACGAGTTAAGTGGTGGGCAAAAGCAACGGGTAGCGATAGCACGCGCTCTTGTCAAAAATCCCAGTATCATACTTGCAGATGAGCCTACTGGCAATCTTGACAGCAACACGACGGAGCAAGTTATAAAGCTAATCAAGAAAATTTCCATGGAAAAGCTTGTAGTGGTTGTATCCCACAATTTGTTTGATGCATTTGAGTATGCCGATAGGATAATAGAGTTATCCGAGGGAAGGATAATCAACGATCTTGAGCTAAACAAGGCATTTGATAACAGCATAAAGGTTAGTGGCGATACCATAACTTTACCCATGCTAAAAAGGTTCAACGAAGAAGAGCTTAAAGAATTATTGGACCTATGCAAAAGGGAAGAAGTCACCAAAATAGAGCAAAAGGACGACAAGTTTATACTCTACAAAGGAACTCAAGCAATAGACGGAGAGCAAAGAGGGAAGGAAGGCAAGGGCAAAAAGCAAAAGAACCTATCTTTCAAAGAGTCTTGCAGGTTTTCATTGTTATTTGGCAAGAGAAGGATACTCAATTTAGTATTCTCTGCAGTGGTGGCGAGCTTGATAATATGTGTACTTGCGCTTGCGCAGTCCATTGCGCTTTTTGATGACAAAGAGATGGCTGTGGAAACACTAAAAGCTGACGAAAGCTCATATATTATTCGCAAGGCCCCTGATTTTGCCGAAGGCGAAGTCAAGGCAAAGGACATCTCCCAAGAGGAGATTGACACCATTCAAGCGGTGGACCCAAGTGCAACTATATATAAGTTGTACATGAACGCAATATACATCAACGGATACAATATTGGACACCAAAGCATACCTAACATAGCATCCGAGGGATTGCACATAAAAGAAACATTTGGTACCCTTGAAACGAACGAAGAGTATGCCAAACAGCTACTTGGTGTAGACGAACTTGAAATTTACACAGGGGATTGTGAGTATAGGGGAGGTGGCGCATACATAACAGATTTTGCTGCAGACTCACTCATTTATTATGGCAAGGCAAAAAGTTATGATGAGGCTCTTGGCGACAAGTACGAAGGCACTCCTGGCAAGTGGACGGCTGGATATGTAAACGGCATTATTAACACCAATTATAAAGAGCGCTTCAAGGAAGAGTTAGAAAAGGTCAGTCGTCTCCAAAAGGGAGATCAGCCAACAGAGGATGTTTTAGAGTTTTATGATTATATTACACAGGCGCTTGCGATAGGATACTCTTTTGAAAGTGACTATAAAACAGCTGGTGTAAATGACACATACGCAAGGAACTATGTATATACACGCGACCTATATATAAATAGTATGGAGTGTACCAACACGATACAATATGTAACAAAGGGCAGTTATTTTGGTTACGATCTTGCTTCTGACGAGGTTGTCATTGATGTAGAGGCTTACAATACGATTTTTGGTACAGCCTACAATTATACTACCTGCGAAAGTTTTGTACCACACACCATCAATTTTGTAAGTAGGGATTACAACAAGGATGTTACTTACACAAAGCAAATGAAGGTTGTGCGCATAGGCAAAGTAGACGCTGGCAAGATGATGGTTGCAGACAACATCTTTTTGGAGTATCGTGAAAGGATGTTCCATTGTTATGGCTTGTACATTGAGAGTGACAATATGGGTGCGATCATCAAGCATACGGTGGATAACGGATATGTTAGCATAGCAATCAAGATGTCGGCGATACAAACGATGGCGCAAGCCGTTACGGTATTCAACAAGTTTTTTGAGCTGATAGTAATTATTTTATTGGTAGGTTGTGTATTTATAATCACCAGTTTTGGTGTCAAGAACATCAGATCCAACATGTACGAAGTTGGTGTTATGAAGGCATTGGGGTGCCGGCTATCGAGATTTATAGTGATATTTGGACTGCAAACCATGGCGATAGCGCTAATGACCGTGGTGTTATCAACGGTGGGTTTTGCTGTATTTGCTGGCATAGCGAACGACATACTTGTTGAGTCATTGAGGACTCTTGCCACAGGTCAAGTGGTATTAGATTTATCGTTTATCAAGTTTGATTGGATGTTGGTTTTATTTAACTCATTGATAGTTGTGGCGATATCGTTGATATCGACATTGATTCCGCTCATAATACTCAAGCGTATCAAGCCGATAGCTATCATCAAGGCCAAAGAGTAAGCCACCGGTAAAACAATGGTCAATAAAAAACCAAGGTTTTTTGGATAAAAGGGGAATATTTTAATATTCTCCCTTTTTTGGTTGAAATAAATATCTTACTATGGTATAGTTGATATATAAGATATATGTCTGGCAAAAATAGTTTAATTTTCCCTAAAGGGCGATCAATATCATGGGAGGGATATTGTTAGTTTCAAAAGGTATTCATAGATGTGTTTTACCGAGTGGTATGGCACATTTTTGCTTTTTATGAGTGCCAAAATCTCCCAAGCGCAGTTTATCATAGACAATAGTCTAAAAAATACAATACATTTCAAAGGAGAAGGGTATGTTGAGACGCTTAGTAATTTTATTTATTGTATTACTTAGTGCTGTCACAATTAGTACCGTTGCAATTGGTGTAGCCGACAAAGTTGTGCCAACTTGCGAAGACGGACATACTTGGGATCTTGCTTTGGTTACAGAACAAGCAACCTGTACCGAAGAAGGCAAGCTAACCAAAACTTGTAAGGTTTGTGGCGAAACCGAAGAAATCGTAATGGATGCACTCGGACACGACCTTGTGGCAGTAGCAGGTAGTGCAAAAGAGCCAAGTTGCGAAGAAGATGGCTACACCGGCGATAAAGAGTGTTTGCGTAGTGGATGCTCCTATATCGAAGAAGGCGAAGTTATCCCAGCAGACGGACACGATTATGACAAGGTAGTAACAGCACCTACTTGTGAAGAAGATGGTTACACCACCTACACATGTGATTGTGGCAAGAGCTATATTGCAGACGAAGTTGATGCACTTGGACACGCATATGGCGAGTGGACATCCAATGGTGATGGCACCCACAAGAGAGTATGTGCAAACGATACTGCACATGTAGAGAGTGGCAACTGTGCTGGTGGCACAGCAACCTGTCAAGAATTGGCAGAGTGTTCTGTTTGTGGTGGCGAGTATGGCGAGCTATTAGCTCACACCTACAACCAAGAAGTAGCAACCAGTGAGTATCTTGAGTATGCAGCAAATTGCCAAAGCCCAGCAACATACTTCAAGTCCTGTGTTTGTGGAGCAAAGGGAACTGAAACTTTCACAGTAGGAACCCCATCAGGCAACCACAATTATGATAGAGAAGTTGTTCACGAAGATTATATTGCATCTGGAGCAACTTGTACCGAACCAGCCAAGTATTTCTATACTTGTGTATGTGGACTAAAGGGCACAGCAACCTTCTCTAACGGCGAAGCACTTGGACACACTTGGGAAGAAGTTGTTCTTGAAGGCGAAACCAACAAGGCAACCGATGCAACTTGCGTAACAAAGGCAACTTACTACAAGGTATGTGATTGCAACACCGTAAGCACCAACGAAACCTTTGAATATGGCGACTATGCAGACCACGACTACAGCTACGAAGTAGCAGCAGACGAATATATTGCAATTAAGGGTAACTGCCAAACTGCAACAACATACTTCAAGTCATGTGTTTGTGGCGAAGCAAGCACCACCGATACTTTTGTTGGTGATGAAGTTGGTGACCACGATTTCAGCGAAGACAATGAGTGTGTTTGTGGACTTGTAAAGGTAACAGCAACCGTATCTATTGAAGATGTTGCAACCGAAAATGGTTGGGTAAGCAATAGTCAATACCCATCATTTGTAGTAGATAGCCATATTAAAGTTTCTTCAGTAGGTGGACAACATACTGGTAAGTATAATTCTAACGAACATAGTTATAGAATTTATGCAACAGATACAACACCAGGTTCAATTACTATTAGCGCAGAATACATCCAAAATCTTGTATCAATCAAGTTTACAACAGAAGAAGGCGAATATGCATTCTTATATCTTGATGGCACAACAGAGGATGTTTGCAACAAGGTAGTAAATGTTGATGGTAATTCTGTAACATTTAACTCCGTAAAAAACGGAGAGAATGGTAAGCATGTTCGTATTACTGCTATTGAAGTTGTTTATGTGTACAAACCATGCACAACCCATATAGCAGGCGAAACAAAGGGTTACGATGAAACTCAACACTGGGATATCTGTTCTCAATGTGGTGAAAAGATGACCGAAACAGTTGAAAACCACATTTACGATGGCACACCAGAAAATACAAGTGCAAAACAACACACAGTATCTTGTGATTGTGGCGCAACGACCAAAGAAGATCACAGCTATAATGCAACATCTGGCAAGTGTGATTGTGGCGCAGAAAAGCCAAGTGAAGGTGACGAACCAGCTGGTCCTGTTACAATAACCACTGTTATTGAAGATTATGCAACCGCAAACCACTGGGCAGATGCAACCATGTACGATACTGTTATGATGGACGATATTATAACAGTTACAGCTGCAGGTAGTGGAGACATAGCTAAATATTATTTAAATGGTTTTGAATGGAGAATGTATCAAGCTGGAAACAATGAGTTTACAGTTGTTGCAGTGGATGGATATGAAATCATATCTGTAAAGGTCATATACAGAATCAAAAATAGTGGTGTAATGACTTACAATGGTGCTAATGTTGCAACTGAAACACTTGTTGAAGTAAATGCTACATCAGCTACATTTGGTGTTGGAAACACTGGTGACAAAACTAACGGACAAGTAAAAATTACTGCTATTGAAGTTATTTACAAAGAAGCAGCATCTTCTTCCGAGCCTACTTGCGAGCATACCAACACGACCATTGATCAAGTAAATGTAGTAAATGCAACTTGTACCGAAGATGGTAGCTACGAAGAAGTTGTAACTTGCGATGCATGTGGCGAAGAGCTTTCAAGAACACACAAGACCACCAGCAAAACTGCACATACCCCAGCAGAAGCAGTACAAGAAGATGTTGTACCAGCAACTTGTTATGCAGAAGGTAGCTACAACAGTGTAGTATA
>JAFXIB010000067.1 GCA_017533505.1 Clostridia bacterium
GCATACTTCAGCTACCTTTTGTGCGCTCTTCCTTGAGTTATCACCCCATTTATCAAACACCAGCTTTTTAAGTGGGAAATATAGGAAATATGTGATGACAATATTAACTGCAATGTTGATTGCTTGGAAGGGCACTCTTGCAAAGAGATATACCCAAAAACTCTTGGTGCCTTTTGCGTAATAGAACCATAGTCCAAAGGTGTTGAAACCAAGTGTGCAAACAACAAATATAAATATGTATGCAATTATGATTTTTAGGTATACATTTACCTTTGGTAGCTTGAATGCCAAACCTGATAGCACACCAATTAGAGTGCTTGAGAGCATTATGAAGGGATTGAATGGTCCTTTGGGGGCAACCAGACAGCCAATCAAATCGCCAAGCAGACTGACAATACCACCGGAGAGTGGTCCAAAGAAGATGCCAGCAAGGGAGCATATAACATAGTTGAACGAAATGGAGTTGGCACCACTATTTACGGTGATAGAAAAGCAGTTTGTGATAACTGCAAGCGCAGTCATTATGCCAAGATAGGCAAGGCGCTTTGGGGTAAAGTAGCTCTTTAGTTTTTTGTTCATAAAAAAGTCCTCCGTGCAGAGAGGACAACCATTACAAGCTATTTTGCAACGGACGCGACACACTATCGCAGAATCAAGTCTTTCGTCCACAAACGACATCCCATTTTGTGGCACTTAACGCAATGTGTCTACTCTGCAATAGTTAGTATAGCACAAGGTAGATTTAGATGCAATATATTTAAGCATTTTTACCTTTTGCTTTTAGCATTTTGATGGGGTTGACATTGCCGATTGTAACAACCATAACAGCATAGGCACCAAAGCAAACGACAAGGGAAATTATAAGTGATAAGGTTGCGCCAAGTGGCAAGGTAAGGGAGTGTATCAAGTTGCCAAGATATGCACAAGGAACACCAAAAAGGGCAACCATAAGCATAGATTTAAGTATCCCTAAACTGCCATTTATGTGTTTGCGCAAAATCATTACATTGCCAACAACGGTGGTGAGCAAGAATATAAAATCTGCAACGATTACACTTTGCACACCAATGCGTGAAGGGAGTGTAACCATGGCAATTAGCATCAAAATTGTGCCCACAGAGTAGCTCAAAAAGTTTTGTTTTTCCAGCCCCATAGAGTTGAGTGCTGATGATAGTATGTGGTTGAGTGGCATAATTAGGAGCAGTATTGATGCTTGCTCAAGGTATGCTCCAGACGGGGTATCTGCATACAAAAAGGTGGTTAGTTCTTTGCCAAGACTCAAGTACATCACCATGAATGCGCCACTTACCATAAGGGATAGCTCAATGCCCTTTTTTAGCTCTTCCAATAGTCCTCCATAGTCCTTTTTGGCATTGCGTTCGCTCATTTCGGGGATAAGCACAACTGCAAGGGAAGTTATAATCGCATTTGGCGCAAAAAGTAGGGGATTTGCCATGGCACTTATCCTACCAACACTCTCGGTTGCTTGGGATATGCTCATGCCACCATTAATAAGCCCTTGGGGAAGTATGAGCGCTATTGCTGTCCCCACCATTGAGCCAAAAATCTTCATGGTGGTAAGTGGCATTGCAGGTTTCAAAATTTCCTTGTATGAACTGCCTTTTGTGAACCTACCACCACGATAGAAAAAGGTTATAATTATAACACCCATTACCACAAAATCGCTTATCGTAAAGGCAAGAGCAAGCCCAGTTTGTCCACTTATTGCACTAAATAATCCCGATGTAAACAAAAGAGTGAATAGCACTCTCAAGATTTCTTCTATCATTTCGGATAGACTAAAGTCCAAAAAGTGTTTGTTGCCCCAAAACCAGCCCCTAATTATGATATAAAATGTCGTAGATGTGAGCGCCGGTAACATAATTTTTAGTAGGGGTATAGCGCGACTATCGGTTATAAAAAGATGGGTATAGGGCAAAATGAGATAGGCAAGACCAGTACACGCTAAACTCACCCCCACACCAAGCACAAGGGAGCTGGAGAGTAGGGATAGTCCTTTGTCGCCACCCTCCAATGTGTTTTGCTCGGCAATCTTTCTTGATAGCACAGTAGATATCCCACCCGTTGAGAGCGCAATGAACATAAAAAATACCGTCAGCGCCATTTGATATAAGCCCATCACTTCTGCACCAAGTGTGCGTGAAAGGTATATCTTGAACAAAAAAGCAATCGCTCTTGTGGAGATCGAGAAGGTGGTAACGGTCAAAACCGACTTTAGGACATGGCTGGACTTTTGCGTTTGCATACTTAACTTTATGCTTAAAGGGGCAGAGTAATGAAAAACCTACACATCATTTTCACAAAACATACTCAAAATCTACTCACTATACCAAATAATTAAAAATAAAAAGTATAAATTTGAAAAAAGGGGAGATAATTTGTTGAATTTATTTTTTGGTTGTGGTATCATTGCAATACTTGTGTATTTAGTACGCACACGATTAAAATATTATTACTATATGGTGGTAAAATGAAAAAATCAAAAAAACTCATTACTTTCCTACTTGCAACTGCACTTGTTATCGCTTTGATGATGGGCGTTGTTGCATGTAATGTTCCCGAAGATCCAAGCGATTCTGACGATACTACTACTGAAGAAACTGTAGCTACCGAAAGTTTGCTTGTTACCAACGGCAAGTTTGCAACCACTACCGGTGCAACCTATGTTAAGACAGCTTCCAACTGGACCTTGACAGCAGGCGCATGGGCAAAGAGTGCAACTGGCTTGACCACTGGTGTTGTTGACATTAGTGATGCTCAATTTGATGCTAACAAGGGCGCTATCAATGCTGAACTTGCAAAGCCAGAAATTGCTCCATCAACCAGCAAGACCAACGGCACTCCAGACGATACCAATGCTCTTGTAATCAGCATGGATGGAGATGAATCAAATGGTTCTATCTTCTATGTATCAGCACAAAGCAAGATTGCTCAAGGCAACTACTACAAGCTTTCAGTTGATGTTTGGACTGACCTTATCTTTGATGAAAATGCTGAAAACGATAAGCGCGGTGCTACCATCGTTCTATCACAAGGCACAAGCGCATCAAGTGTTATCGTTTCCAAGATTGGCTCTATCAACACCGAAGCTGAATGGCAAACCTACAACTTCTATATTGAAGCATCTAACTTTGAAGATAGAAACTTCTATGTTCAACTTTGGCTCGGCTATGGTCCAAACCAAATCAAAGATGTTGTTAATGTAGGCACAAACGCAATCAATAGCTACTACACAGCAAAGGGTACTGCACTCTTTGATAATGTTGTTATGGAAAAGATTGAAAAGAGCGCTTATGATGCAGCTCTCGTAAGTCAATATAACGCTCTTGTTGGCGCACAAGAAACCGAACGCAATCAAGATATGCAAAAGGTATTTGGCGTTCAAAACGACAAGAATGTAGTACTCAGTTATGTTTACCTAAACAACAACTTTACCGGTGCAACCGGCTACTCAACCAGCTCAACCACCACCACATATTTTACATCTGCAAAAGTAGGTTCAACTGCCAACTATACAGTTATCAAGGGCAAGGAAGACCTCAAGAACGATGACGATTTCCCAAGCTATACAGCAACTACCGACCCAGTAGGTGTCTTTGATATGACAAAGCTCTACTATGTTGATGCAACAGCAAGCAACAACTATGCTAATGCATATGGTAAGGTATCATCTTCATTTGTAGCTCCTGATGTTCAAGACCCCAATGTTGATTTTGGTGTATCTTATACCGAAGGTCAAGGCTATAAGTTCAGCGCTCCATACAATCCTGTTGATACTCAAGCACTCCTTGTTTACCACCAACAAAATACAATAAGTGGTGCAGGCTTCCAAAGCTCATTTGATATCCTTATTGAAAACAACAAGTACTATGCAATCAGTGTATGGGCATTCATTTGGGTTCCAAAGGTAGAAAAGGATGCATACTGTGGCGCAGAACCAACTGCTCCAGAAGAGGGTGCAACCGATTATGACAAGCTTTATGCTGAATATGAAACCAAGCTCGCAAAGTACGAAGCAAAGGTTGCTGAATGGACTGCATACAACAAGTACGCAGAACACAACGAACAAGTTAAGGCAACATTGCGTTTGAGTGGTGCTTCTACCGATAAAAAGCTTGAAGCTTACACCGATGGCACTTGGGGTAGCTGGCAACAAATTACCCTAAAAGTAAAGGGTAACGAACTTGCTGACAGAAAGGTTAACCTCGAACTTTGGTACGGCGAAGGCGAATGGGGCACTACTGACCTATATCCTGGTGGATGCTTCTTTGATAACATCACCATCAAAGAATATGCTACTGCTGAAGACATCAACGCAGCATATGCTGGCGAAATTAAGGAATGGGAAGAAATTAAATCTGAAAACTATGCAGACTTCGGTTTGAATGGTGCTATTGATGCTTTTGAAACTCTTGGCGCAGAAGAAACTGACGGCTGGTACTACAATGTTGTTGATACCAAGACCTATGTTGATATGACCAAGGCTGACTCCAACCTATATGCTGGTATCCTAAAGGGTGGCTTGAATGCAATTGACTATCAAACTGCTCAAAGTGCAAACCCAGCACTCCAAAACATTGCAAACCCAGATAAGGTTTACTCACTCGGTAGTGATGTATTTGACTACATCGTACTAAACAATGCAAAGTATACTGCTTCCAAGCTTTACTACAAGCCAGCAGATAGCTCTGATATCCTAAAGACAAAGCCCAACAACTTCTATCGTATGTCAATGTGGATTAACACTCAAAACCTCAAGAGTGGCTCTACATTCAGCATTTCTCTATACGATGCAGAAGACGATGCAATCATCAATTCAAGTGCAACATTGAGCTCACTCAAGCCCACCGAATGGACAGAAATCAGCTTTGTAATGCAAGCAAGCACCACAGAGTCTGACGAAATGTACATCGTTGTTGAGTTTGGTAAGGGCGATATCTATACCCCAGCAAGCCACACTCAAGGCGCAGTTCTCATCACTGCTGCAACTTGGAGCGAAATCGACTACTCCGAATACAATGCTGCAAAGGGCACCTATGTTAAGAGCTTTGATTTGAGTAGTTCAACCACCACAGGTTCATCTATTGCTAACTCCGATTTCAGCACCATCGATTCATCAAACTATGACCTTGACGATGATGCAGAAGCTGTATTTGATGATAACGGCGAAATCGTTGGTATCGCAAGCCCCAAGAGCTGGACAAAGGCTACTGAAGCATATCTCATTTCTGCTCCAACTCTAACCGTAAGTGGCACCGACCTAACTTGGAAGAACAATGTTAAGGAAGCAACTCACTACTTTGTTTACAACTATAACAAGGAACTCATCGAAGTTATAGATGCAAACGATACTGCTAAATATACCGAAAGCGAAGGTGTACGCACTTATAAGTTCACACCAAACAGCTCTAAATATTATTATGTACGCGCACTAATAGTTGATGGCACCACCTTGAAGTATGCTTCTAACTACTCAACAAGCAAGTCCATCAGCAGTGCATCTGGTACCGTTGAACCCAAGATTGACAATGCTATTGAAGATATCCTAAAGAGTGTTAAGAGTGGTATCATCAATGCTGACCACTTTGGTGGCACAGGCCTTGGCGCTGATTTCTATCCCACCAATGCTGATAGCTTGAGCTACAAGTCAACTCTATCATCAAATCTCTTGATGCTCACATCAAAGTACCCAACATACTTTGGTTACACCAACTCCAGCTCCGTAAGTCTATCCACCGAATCCTATTATAGAATGAGTGTTTGGGTAAAGACCGTTGACGGCGCAAAGGCAAGCGTAACCATCAAGAATAGCTCCAACTACCTTGCTGTAACCCACTCCGATGCAAACAATGGCGAATATGTTGGTTACACCGGCATCGATACCAATGGCGCTTGGGTAAGATATGACTTCTATATTGCAACCAACCTTTCAACCGGTAGCCTTACCTTGGAACTATACCTTGGTAACAAGTATGCTAACAACACCGAAGCAATCAGTGCTGACACCAAAGTTTCTTGCGGTGCATCAAGTGGTACTGTTTACTTTGACGATGTAATGCTCGTAAAACTCGCTGACGAACAAGCTTACAACAAGCTCGTTTACGGCGTAAGTGATATCGAAGATATGTCCGAAGACTCCATCAAGGAAATCCTTACCAGATATGGCGTAGATGTCAATGCAGAAGGTGCTGATATCTCTGTTGAAGGTATCCTAAAGGCAAGAAAGAACAACGCTCTCACTTTGGTAGGGGAAAAGGATGCAACCAGCTCTTACCTTGACAATACATTCAAGTTTGAACTTGTTAACTACAACACCGATTCCTTCGACAACTACGACAAGAAGGACGACGAAGCTGACAACAAGCTCGAAGAGTTGATTGGTAATGAGTCCAACTCATTCACTCACTATCTCTCCAACGCAGTTTACAATGGTGACTATGCTGGCGAAAGTGGTATCGCAGACAACGATTACCCCAACCATGTATATGGTGTATACAACAAGACTGGTGATTTCGAAGAGCTTATCGCTCACATGACTGCAAAGGATTACCTACTTGCTAACAGCACATATGCTCTTGCAGACTTCAGCCAAGACACCATCCGTAACTTCCTAACCACCACATATACCGGTGCAAAGGGCGAAAACAACAACAACTACCTAATGATGGCTAACATCGCAAAGCCCTCAACCCAATCATATCAAACATCCAGCTTGACAATGGCTGCTACCAGCTACTACAAGATTACATTTAGTGCAAAGTATCTACAAGCTGAAAGTGGCAAGAACCCAGAATTCCGTTTGATTTACGACAACAGCAACGGATATTGGGAAACCATCAAGATTCAAGCAAGCGAAGATATGGTTGAATACTCATTCTACTATGCTAACGAGTCCTCAAAGAGCGCAAGTGTATATCTTGCATACTTCCTTGGCTCTGATGACGCTCAAGGCGATGCAGAAGATGTAGAAAACTTGATGGCTGGTATCCTTATCGTTGACGACCTCAAGATTGCAAAGCTCACAAAGGATGACTACACAGCTGACAAGAGCGCAACCGAAAACGACACCACCAAAGCAGGTCTATTTGGCTCATTCCTAAAGGAAGCAGAAGCAGACAAGGAAGATGAAACTCCTGTTGAAGATGAACCAGAAGACGAAGAAGATGACGAAGAAAAGCAAATCAACCCACAAGTATGGCTAATCATTTCTTCAGTTGTAATCGGTGTAATCTTGGTAGCAGTTATCGTTGTTATGATTTACAAGAAGCTCAAGACCAAGGTTGAAAAGAAACTCCGCAAGACCAAGGTTGACAGCGCAATGCCTGCTGACTTTGAGAAGAAGCAAGCACAAGAAAAGGTACGCAAGAGCGCAGATAGCCGTAAGAAGGATATTGATACTGCCGACTATAACGATTAGTAAAAACGCGAGTCTTTAGCGACCTACTTCACAAAACTACAATCCCCCTGCAGGTCATGTACGCCAAGTACACTCCCGTTGGGGGATTTTGTTTTGTTCGTATCTCATCTAAATAATCGCGTTTTTAGGAGCAAATAGCTATTTGCATTATGAGTTATATTTGGCTATCGCCAAGTTATATTCCTTTGGAGTTATATTTTGCTACACAAATCTATGCCAGTATTCCTAAATTAAATACTGTAATTTCATGTTTTCTTTTTGCATATTTATAAGCTGTGTAAGCACCACCATATGTTGCATTTACATATGAAATAAGTGCACAACAATGGTCTATCATGTATTTGTTGCGTGCAAGTATTGCATATTTTGGGGGTATGGCTTCAATTGGTGGCAAAATAATGCCATCGTAATATCCATTGTCAACAAGACGATTTAACTCTCTTAAATAATGCTCACTAAAATAGGGGCTTACTACATATACTTTTAGGTCAAGATAGTATTCTTTTAGCTCTTTAAGTATGCTTGCACAAGCTCCGTCAAAGCTTCCGTGCGCTCCACACCAAAAAGTTTTGACTCCACTTGCAATTATCTTTTCGATAATAGCTTTGAGCTTTTTACGCCCATTCAAAGATAAACTTGCATCTCTATGACCAATGAATGTTGCAATCAATAAATCGTTGCTCATAAATTCCCCATGTATTAATTCAAATTTACGATTTTAGATATAAAATAGATATATTATATATCCATTTCAACATTTAGCACAAAATGAGTATAAAGTAAATACATAATATATCCAATGAGGTGTCATAATATGGCTGTTAAGAGTTTATCAATTAGAATTGACGAAGAAATGTTAGATAAATTGCATGTGATTTCGGATTATGAAGAAAGAAGTGCCAACAGCCAAATTATCATTTTGATTCGCAATTGTATTGAAGAATACGAGGCAAAGCATGGTACCATTACTGTAAAGGATAATGATAGTAAAAAGAGCTGATTGCTCTTTTTTTTGTATTCATAATGTATAGATAATTTAGAAAATGAATGGTGGCTTCGTTAAACCTCACTCGCAAGGTGTTAGAGAGTGAAGTTTATGTTGTACTTTGTATATATTCTTATCCTTAACTTTTAGC
>JAFXIB010000068.1 GCA_017533505.1 Clostridia bacterium
AGAGAACTACATCCACTAAATGCTCTACCACCTATCGACTTTACAGAATCGGGAACAATAATTTCCTTTAAACTACTGCAACCTTCGAAGGCAGAACTTCCTATGCTCGTGATCTTTTTGCTAAGACTGATTTCTACAATAGATGCATTGTTTTTGAATGCATTGGAAGAGATTGAAGTAACGTATTTACCTTGATATCTACTTGGAACGTATAGTTCATTGGAGGAACCTTCATAACCGACAACGAAATAGGTATCGGTAGACGTATCTAAATTGTAAACAAGCCCTTCCGTACCACCCTGACAAATGGCATACAAGACGTAGTCAGCAACGTTACCCACGCTTATAGTTGAAACTTGTGCTCCTTCTAATGAATCTGACGTTCTCCAGCTATGGAATAAATCATATTCAAAGGTAGCTTCTTCCAAGGTTATTGGGCATTGTTCAACGTTGTAGCTCGTAGGATTGTTTACACTATTAGTGCTATCATTAAGCACGTAAGTGATGGTGTAAGTAATGATTTCCCAGCTTGCAGTTACGGTTTTTTCGCCAATAGTTCCTGCTTCAATTGTCTCAACGTCCCAACCTGTGAAGGTATATCCTGCACGAGTGAGACCTGCAAAAGTGATTGTGTCTTCTACCGTGTACTTTGCAGGGTTACTTCCATTGTTAGTTGCAGGGCTTACGGAGCTTTCTTCTACGTTTAAGTCATAAGTAATTGCATATTCTATTACTTCCCAGCTTGCTGTTACAGTTTTTTCACCTATTGTACCTGCTTCAATTGTCTCAACGTCCCAACCTGTGAAGGTATAACCTGCACGAGTAGGCTCGGCGAAGGTAATTGAATCTTCTACCGTGTAGGTTGCGGGGTTGCTTCCATTGTTGGTGGCAGGGCTTACACTATCTGCGTCATTGAAGTTGTAGGTAATTGAATAATCTATTACTTCCCAGCTTGCAGTTATAGTTTTGTTACCAACAGTATTTAACTCAATGCCATCTACGTCCCAACCCGTGAAGGTGTAACCAACACGTTCCGGTGCGTTAAACGTAAATTCGTCATAAATGGTATAATAATCAAAATTAAAGTGAGTTGCCTTACTTACTGATGTTGCATCGCCGAAAACGTAAGTGATGGAATAATAGTTAAGCTCCCAAATTGCAATATATTTTCTATTACCATAACTACCTAACTCAATCGTCACCGTTTCAACAGGCTCCTCTTCCCCTTCTAACAACCATCCTACAAAGGTGTAACCGTATTTTTCGGGGTTTACTAAAGTAAAGGTTTCACTCTCAATTGTGAAGGTAACAGGGTTTTCTTGATACAATGCACCTTCGTCTAAATCGTAGCTCAAAGTATAAACTACGGGAGTCCAAACTGCAACAAGGTTTAAATTCAGTACCGTCTCGTTGGTTGGGTTTTCTATTTCAATATAAGACCATCCTGAAAATTCATAATGCTCTTTCGTGGGTGGATTATTATCAATAACGGCAAGTTCAACTTCTGCATTTTCAACGTTGTAATGGGTGGGATATTCCGTGCCAGCTACACCACCAGATAAGTCTATAGTGATGGCGTATTCATTGGGTGTCCACTTTGCATAGAACGTTTTATTGCCGTAGCTACCAGTAGCAATAATATCAACTTCGTTTTGGAAATCACTTTCCGCATAGAAAGCATTAAAGGAATAATAGGTCTTAAATGGTTCTACAAGAATGATATCATTACTTTCAATGGTATACTCTGTGGGATATGAAACCCCTTCTAAATATGTACCACCATTAAGCTCATAAGAAATGGAATAAACCGTGGGCGTGAAAGTCGGTCTTATTGATATGGCTCCAAAAGTTCCGTTTTCCAATCTTTCATAATCTTCAACACTAATTATCCACTCTGCGAAATCATAGTGGTCTTTGCTTGCCGGTAAAAGTGAACTTATTACAACTTCCCAGTTCTCTATATTATAGGACTTGGGGTTGTTTTCATTGTTCATTACACCTTCATCAAGAGCATAAATAATATCGTACTCAACGGGCGTAAACACTGCCTCTAAGGTAGTATCGCACTTGCAAATTTCCGGGAATACAACTGCTTTGCCGTCCCTATCCCAATTAGTAAAATTATAATGCTCAACAATAGGATTTGAAGGTGGCGTTACCATACTATTTTCTTCGTGGGTTTCAGTTGCATAAACTTCGTCACCTACCTTATAAGTATAGGTATAGGTATGCAGACGATAAACGTGTACTTCGTATTGGTTGAAATCTTCACCATCCGGTGACCATACCATAATATAGGCATAGTTGTCACCAATTTCAAGCATCATATTCTTTGCCTTTAATAGCGTTTCAATAGTATATTCTTTGTAAAGCTCCCAAGTGCAACCTGAACTTACGGTAATTACATCTTTAAGACTTATTCTATCAATTGAATTTGAAACGGTACAAGTGATAGTATTGCCAACTATCTCAAAACCTTCTGCACTTTCTATGGCATAGCTAATTACGTTAGCATATAAAGTAAGGTCACCCGTACTTCCTTTCTCTATAACCTTAATGGCACTGCCTGCAAATATCTTTGAAGTATACCAACCACCAAATTTGCCATCTTTAACCACTGCATCCTTAAGAGTAATGGTCTCGGTTTCAATAGTATAACTGGTAGGATTGTTTACATTATTAGTAGCACCATTAAGTACGTACGTAATATTATAGGTGATAATTTCAAATATGGGATAAACGTATAAGTCTTTTCTTACGTTTGTAAAATCACTTGTATCCCACTTGGAATTGTAGCCGTCTTTTTGGGGAGCTTCGGGTATTTCTAACAAATCACTTCCAAATAATACTTCTTTAGTGAGAATATTGTTTTCATCATATACAAAGTAAACTTGGTTGACGTTCGCCCTTATGTAAAGCGTAGCCTTCATTGCTTCCTTTTCATTATAGTTAGGATTGTTTACAATAAACCTTGCAATAACTTCATACTCCCCTACTGTAAGTTGATTGTTGTTTTCATAAACAACCTCTACGTTTTCAGGTAACGTTCCGTTTATAAAAATGCTCTTGTAAGTTACGTCATACATAAACTCGGCATCTTCAAAGGTAATACCTGTAATATTGGCTTTATTTACTACTGCTTTAATGGTAAATTCGCCACTAAGATAGTTTGAGCTTTCTGCTACAAATATCTTGACATCATACTCACCAGCATTGGTAAAAACGTTGTTTTGATAGCTTACTTCACCACTACCTACAACTCCACTAACACTATGCTCTTCTCCACTATACGTAAACTCGGTCACTGCTTGAGAGAAATCAATGATTGCTTCCGCTTTCGTTATCGTCAAAGTTGCAGAAAGACTATCAAAAGGTAACGTTGCGCTTTCATCCACGCTAAACGTTGCCGTTACCTTTATTTCACCTACGTTTACTAACTTGTTAGAGCTATACGATACACTAACACCACTGGGCAAATTGCCAGAAATAACAAGTTCTTTTTCATTACCATCATAAACGTGGGTAGCATTTTTAAAGGAAACTCCATTTAAATCAGCTTGCCAATTTGCAGTAAAAGTTTTATTACCAATAGATCCTGTCGGAATATTGCTTCCCTCAGTCCAGCCTATGAAATTATATCCTCTCTTCGTAGGATTAGTTAAAGTAATCGTGGGGGAATCTATGCTATATGAGGTAGGATTTTCAATTGCGTTTTCTCCACCATTTAGATTATAAGTGATGGTGTACTCGTTTTTAGACCATCTTGCAACTAAAGTAACATGCCCATCAGTTGTCCATACACCATCATTAACTTGGCTTTCTCCATTAAACCAACCAACAAACGTGTAGCCCTCTCTTGAGGTAGTTGGTAAGGTGTATGATTGGTCGTAAATAACTTCTTGAGTTGCCACAGATTGACCACCGGCAACGTCAAAGGTTAACGCATATTTGTTCGCGCTCCATTTTGCCGTAGTCGTAACATTATCCACAATTTCATTGTTAAAATCATAGTCCCATCCAGCAAAAGTATAACCTGTTTTGTTAGGATTTTCTGGCATAACAAGATCTTCCATCTTCTTTATGGTTTGGAAACTATATTCTTGTCCATCCACCATAAAACAAACGGCTTTCTTGTTGTTGCAAGAAACTAAAACACCAATGGTTAACGCTAAAACTAATAAACATAAAACTATAAGCTTAACCCTTCTCATCCTAACCCTCCATTTTGCCATGGAAAATAATTATATAATTATTTTATGGTACATTTTTGTATCAGTCAAGCCATAAATGATACTTTTATGTATAATTTTTGTATGGAAGTCAATTTTAGCAAGAATAAAATTAAAGAATTAAGGCAAGAAAAAGGACTTTCCCAAAGAGAACTCGCAAAGGCAACAGGCATTAAGCAAGCAAATATTTCGCGTTGGGAAGCATGTCTTGTTGTGCCAAATGTGGAAGATGTTTGGATACTCGCCAACTTCTTTGACTGCTCAATTGACTACATCGTAGGTAAAGATGAATACTAAAAAGCGCCGATAAATTCGGCGCTTGTTTTATAAATGCGAAAAGCTCTCTTTTCAATTTATGATGTCTTACCATCAATTCATTCTCAACTGTGATTATATCACAAGGAGTAATAGTTCAACAATAAGTACACTTACACTTGCTACAAGGGCTGTGGTTACAAGGGAGCGCTTCTTGAAAGCGCATAGTAAAGCAACAGCTGTGCCGATGCTTGCTGATAGAATGTTGCCTGACGAAAATATGATGAATGGAAATGTCATGGCAGAAAGAACTGCATAGGGAATGTAGTATAAAAGTGAGTTGATAAATTGGTTTTTTATCTTCTTTTTGAATAGTATCATGGGTATGAGCCTAATAAGATAGGTTACCACTGCCATGGCAAGAACCATCAAGAAAGAGTAGAGTAAATTATCCATTTTGCTCCCCCCTTTGCTCTTGTTCGGGTTCCCTTTCTTCCTTGATTGGGAAGAATATTGCACCAATTACTGATGCAACCAAAGCACAAATAATATAGGCTATCCCACTTGAAACGGTGTTGAGTACGGGCGTAAAATAAAACAAGCAACTTAAAGCTATTGAAATCCCTACAACGATAAACACCTTTTTGTTTGACATACCAGCTGGCACTACTATTGCAATGAACATCGCATATAGAGCTATGGACAAAGAGTTTAGCACTATCTCTGGAAGCAATCCTCCAGCGAGCGCACCAGTCAATGTACCCAGTGTCCAAAAGATGACTGGTAGCAATATCAGTCCATACATATACTCTTTGCTGACAAGCTCCTTTTTGGAAACTGCCACACCAAAGATTTCGTCAGTTACGCCATAGGAAATCAAAAATCTATCAAGGAGTGTTACCTTTTCGTCAAGGCGCTGGGACAATGTTATGCTCATCAAAAAGTATCTTGCATTGATGACAACTTGGGTGAGCAATATTTCAAACACAGACCCCATTGCAATGATTATACCAGCACCAGCAAATTGACCAGCACTTGTAAGATTGGTAAACGACATCACCGTTGCCACAAACCAAGGTAATCCATGACTGACAACAGACACACCAAAAGCAAAGGATACTGCAAAGTATCCTGCTGCAATCGGTATTCCGTCTTTCAATCCTTGTTTGTAGGTAAGTTTCATTTATCCTTGTGAGTGGAGCAAAGCGAAACGAAGCCATTTCGCATTTCGCATTCTAAATAATTTCAATAATTTGTTTTACTGCTTCTTCAACTATGGTTGAGCTATCGGTTGCAATTGTGATATCTGCCATATCACGATATATTGGCTCGCGCACTTTGTAGAGTGCTTCTACACCATGCTCCTTGGATAGTGGTCTATCCTTTGATGACAAAATGCTAATATCCCTATCAATGAATAACACCTTGCCATTGGCTTTGAGCCTTACCCTGTTTTCTTCTCTCAAAACAGCTCCACCACCAGTTGCAATTACTGCTCCAAGCTTTGAAGATAAACTCAAAATAATATCTGCTTCCATATCACGGAAGGTTGGCTCGCCCTTTTGCGTAATAACTTCGCTTGGGGTAACCCCATATACCTTTTGGAACTCTTTGTCCGAGTCATAAAACTCTTTGCCAAGCGCCTTTGCAAGGTGCCTACCATAGGTTGACTTGCCACATCCTGGCATACCAATCAGTACAAGGTTTTCCTTTTCGCTATAAATGCTATTAAGCACATTTTGGGCAACTTTATCTTCTACTTCGGTGTCCGTATAGTGCTCATAAGCCTTTATGCCTTGATATATGAGCATACTCAATCCATTTGCGCTTTTCATCCCCTTTTGGTGCGCATGGGCAACAAGTGAAGTGGTAAGTGGATTGTATATTACATCATATACTGCCTTGATGCTTTTTAGCTCATCAAGTTCAATGGGACGAGCTGTAATATTTGGGAACATTCCAACCGGTGTGGTGTTGATGATAACATCAATGCTATCATCTTGATACAAACTTTGGTAGTTGTATTCGCCACTTCGTGATACTATTTTAACATCCTTTGCGCCAGCCTTTTTGCATACATATTGGGCGCACTTTGCCGTGCCCCCACTACCTAAAATGGCAACAACTTTATTAGCTAAATCTATGCCGTTTTCCTTGATTGCTCTTGCCATCCCATAGCAATCGGTGTTATATCCATATAGCTTTCCACCACGATTGACAACGGTATTGACAGCACCTATTTCCCTTGCTTCGTCAGAGATATAGTCAAGACATGGCATAACCGTTTCTTTGTATGGTATGGTTACATTGAATCCATCATAATCTTGCTCTTTTACCCAAGCCCTAAAATCATCTTCGGTGGGGAATTCCTTTACGCCATAATTAAGCCCCAACCTTGTATAAATGTCGGGACTCATAGTATGTGGTAGGCTTCTGCCTGTTACAAAATATTTTCCTTTGAGCATAGTATTCATATACTAATCCTTGCTTTGACTTTCAAGAAGCTTTTGATATATGCTAATCGCAACAGCACACTCTACAACCGCAACAGCTCTTGGCACTATGCAACTATCGTGTCTGCCTTTGACGGATAATTTTGTGGGCTGTAGTGTAAGTAGGTCCACACTATCTTGCTCCTTTGCAATAGATGGTGTTGGGCGCATTGCCACTCTCAATGTAAGAGGCATACCATTTGTGATGCCACCATTTATGCCACCAGCATTGTTGGTTAGCGTAGATACCTTGCCTTCTTCCACTACAAACGCATCGTTTGCAATAGAGCCACGCATTTGACTAATATCAAAACCAGCACCAAACTCTACACCCTTTACGCCAGGGATACCATATAACATATATGCTATTGCACTCTCCATGCCATCCATAAGGTTGTCGCCAAGCCCTACTGGCAAACCATATGCAATACACTCAATGGTGCCACCTACGGAGTCAAGCTCCTTTTTGGCAGAAATCACTTCTTCCACCATGGCTTCAGCATTTTTAAGTGTGGGTAAGCTCTCTTTGTGGCAAGCTTCAATTTCAGTTAGAGTGATGTTATCCCTTTTGTAACTCTTGCCTTGTACACTTCCTATACTGGAAACATATGCACCAACTTCGATGCCTTGCTCCTTTAGCGCTTCCTTTGCGATTGCTCCCGCAACACATAGGGGTGCTGTTAGGCGCGCACTCCACTTGCCACCACCAGAGAAAATTTTGCCATACTTAACATATGATACATAATCTGCGTGGCTTGGTCTTGGCACGGTGTTGATGTTTGAGTAATCGTGTGGCTTGGTGTTGAGATTTAGTATCTCTGCAACCACCTCATCCCCTGTTACTACTCCGTCAGTTACACCTTCTGTAAAATTGACTTCATCCTTTTCCATTCTTGGGGTGGACCATGGACTTTGTGATGCTCCACGACGAGTAAGCATGGTAGCAATTGCATCCATGTTTATCTTTAAGCCAAGGGGAAGTCCCTTTATCTTTACGCCCACACACCTTTCGTGCGAGCCACCATAAACTTCGACATTAAAGTTCATTGACGATACCCCCTACGGAGATAAAATCTTTTATGAAATCGGGGTATGATTTACTTATGCACTCAATACCCTTGATTGTAGTTACACCACTTGCAACCGAGCCCATAACAGCACCACTCATTGCAATACGATGGTCGTTTTTGGAGTCGACCACTCCACCAGTAATAGTGTCGGTGCCCCAGATTTTGATGTAGTTCTCTCCACTTTCGGTCTTAACGCCAAATGAAGAAAGCATATCGCAAACAGCTTGCACTCTGTCGCTTTCCTTTATCCTTAATCTGCGAGTACCTGTAATGGTGCTTACACCACTTGCGTTTGCACAAGCGACAGCCAAGATTGGTACGATGTCAGGTGAACCGTCCGCATCAAAGTCTACGGCGTTCAGTTTGCTCTTTTCGGCGACAAGCACGCCGTCCTTGAAGTAAACCTTGCCACCCATTTGCTTGATAACTGATAGTATTATGCTATCTGGTTGGTGGTCGGGATAGTTGAGTCCTTTGAGTTCCACTCTGCCACCAAGCACACCTGCAACGACATGGAAGCAAGCACTTGACCAGTCGGCATCGACATCAATTTGAGTGGGTATAGTTTTATTTTGAATGGTCAAAGTATAGGTGTTATTTTCGCACTCTACCTTTGCACCAAAGCGCTCAAGCACGCCAATTGTAATATCAATGTATCCCTTTGAAGTAATAACTCCATCCACCTTGAGTGAGCCACCACCAAGGGCATAAAGGGTAAGGAGCATGCCAGTAATATACTGACTGCTCTCCTGTGGATTGATGCTAAAATGATTGGTGTTATATTTACCCTTGACAGCAAGTGGTAGAAAGTCCTTACCAACACTAACTCCAGCGCGCTCCATTGTTACTCGCAATGCTCCTATTGGGCGCTCCCCTATGCGACCACGACCACAAAGGGTAAACTCATCTAAAAAGATAGGGAGAAGTGGCAAAAGAAAACGCATGGTAGAGCCACTTTCGTTCACATCAAAATTATGGGTGGTTGGGCGCATATTTGTTGCATCCAACATTGCCCCGTTTGTTAGCTTTGTTATTGTTGCACCCAAGCCCTTTGCGCACTCAAGTGTAGCAATGATATCTTTGGAGTTTAGGTTACCATTTATTTGAACACAAGCACCCGAAAGCACGCTTGCAAGTATCAAGCGATGCGCTACGGATTTTGATGAAGGTATGGTTACAACACCTTCTAATGTGCTTGGTAAAATGGTAATATCACTCATTTTTGTCTTGCCTTTTTGTCGGCACTTTCCTTCATTTCTGTGCCTAACTTTAGTAGCTCTTTGAGTTGTTCTTCATCGCCATTTTGTATGGCTTGTTTATACTCTCCAATGTGCTTTTCAAGGTCTTCAATGGCTGACAAAAGATAGTCTTTGTTTGCCATAAATAGCTCTGTCCACATGGTAGGATTGAGCTTTGCTACACGGGTTAAATCCCTAAATGAGCCTGCAGAATATCCTACATGCTCTTGGGAAAGTGGATTTTTGATGTAAGCTGAACTTACGATGTGGGCAAGTTGAGATGTGTAAGCTATGATTTGGTCGTGCTTTTCGTAGCTTGACATCGTGATGCCTTCGCACTTGACTTCCTTGAAAAACTCCTTCATAACACCTACTGCTGGGAGGTCGTCCATGTCAACAGGAGTCATGATGATGTATGCCTTCTCAAAAAGGGTGGCTGTGGAGTGGGCTACACCTGAAAACTCTCTGCCAGCCATGGGGTGTCCACCTACAAAATAGATGTCTGGATAGCTCTCTTTGAGAGCAACCATCTTTTTGATGATTTCCTTTTTTACACCGGCGCAGTCAAAGATAATTGCGCCCTTTTTGAGTCTTGGAGTAACACTATCAAGAATGGATAATGTTGCCCTTGGATTTGTTGCAATAATCAAAATATCAACATCAATATTTTCTGCATTGATGTCCAAAATGTCGTGATATGCGTTGAGAAGTGCCCCCTTTTTGAGCACTTCGTCGCTGATATCATATGCAAGCACCGTATGAGTGGTGTTGCGCATAATTTGTCTTGCAAGAGAACCCCCTATTAAGCCAAGACCTACAATTCCAACTTTCATATTATCTTTCCTTGTTAACGAGTGGGAGCATTACATCGATTGCCTTGACAACATCGTCAAATTGCTCTGGACGGAGTGATTGTGCGCCGTCACAAAGTGCCTTGGCTGGGTTGTTGTGAACTTCAATGATAAGACCATCGGCACCTGCACCAACTGATGCAAGGCTCATGGGCTTTACAAGACGGCTGAGTCCTGATGCGTGAGATGGGTCAACGATAACTGGTAGGTGTGTCTTTTCCTTTAGAATTGGAATAGCACTTAAATCCAATGTATTGCGAGTATATGGCTCAAAGGTACGGATACCACGCTCGCATAGTACGACATTGTTGTTGCCTTCGCTCATGATGTACTCTGCGCTCATCAACCACTCTTGAATGGTGTTTGCAAGACCACGCTTGAGTAGTACGGGCTTATTCAAACGACCAACAGCCTTGAGAAGGTCAAAGTTTTGCATGTTGCGAGCACCGATTTGTACCATATCAACATCTTCAAATGCATCGATGAACTTTTCGGACATGATTTCGGTTACGATTGGAAGCCCTACTTCTTCCCTTGCCTTTTGGAGTATCTTGATACCATCAACCCCCATGCCTTGGAATGCGTATGGAGAAGTACGAGGCTTGAATGCGCCACCACGGAGCATCTTTGCGCCAGAAGCCTTGACAGCTTTTGCAATTTCGATAACCTGCTTTTCGCTCTCAACGCTACATGGACCAGCGATAATTGGGAAGTGAGTGCCACCAAACTTTACACCCTTGACATCAATGATGCTGTCTTCTGGGTGGAACTTTCTGTTAGCATTCTTGAAAGGGTCTTGAATACGCGTAACATTTTCTACGATTTCAAGGGAATGGAGAAGCTCCATATCCACTCTTGAAGTATCGCCGATAAGACCGATTACGGTTGCATTTGCACCGGCTGAAACATGGGTATCAAGTCCAAGAGATTTGATCCAAGAAAGAAGTTTGTCGAACTCGCGTTTGCTACATTGATTTTTGACTGTTACTATCATATTGACCTCTTCTGAGTTGATTTTTTTGTTTAATATACTAAAAAAACCACGCTTGGCGTGGTCTTAAAAGCAAGTTAAATATCACTAAAAAAGCCCACGCTTAATTATACCGTCTTGCGGTAAAAATAATAAAAAGCATAAAAGTTGAAGCTAATGGTCTTTTTCATACACAAATTATATTCCTATTAAATAGAGATGTCAAGAGCCTAAAATTAAATTTTGGGTAAAATTTAATATATTAAGGATATCTTATTTAGTAACATATTGGTCTAAGGTAGGTTTTTGTGTATTATCGCGTAAAGGTAAAAGTTTTGCTTTCGCCTGCCATAAAGCTGGCTTCCACTTGATTTTGACCATATAAGGATATGTTGATGTTTTGCTCTTTATCGCTTGTTACGGTTACTTTAATTTGGGTTTCAGTCCACCAAATATCCACTTGTGCATTGGTGCGTGCGCGTAGACCTTGTATGCTTCCTTGTGTCCATTCCGTAGGAATTGCAGGGAGTGCTTCGATTACTCCGGTGTTGGAATAAAGGAGCATTTCGTCTATCATCCCAACCATACCTATGCCTGTATCAGTGCAGTAAACACCAAGACGCCTATCTATGTTGTGATCGGTCATAAGGGAAGTAAAATAAATCTTACTGCTTACAAGAGTATGCAACGCAAAGGCAGTAGAGTCGGCATTTTTGAGCCTTGCTCCAACAAGCACCTTGTGTACCCAACCGTGAGAAGCAGTGTCATCCTTGCCTTTGTTAAGGCGATTGCGATTGTCAATGGCTATATTACAAGCTTCCCTAAGCTCGTCATCCGTTTGCGTTTCATAAGCAGGCCAAGCAGGATATAGGTGGCTGATGTGACGATGCTCATTGTTCTCTTGATACTCGCTCATTGCCCATTCGCATAGTGCCCCCGTTTCGTCAAACTTGTATTCGGGAAGAAGGGACAGTAATTCACTCCACTTTGCAATACGATCTTCATAGCCACTTGCCTTGACAACATTCTCCATAACTATGGTCATATTTAGACCTTCGCGCGCTGCCGAGATATCCATAGTTGCATTGGCAGTTATGGTAGATGTATAGCCAAGTGGATTGTTTTCGGGAGAGTAGCTTGGGATAATTACATATCTCTCCCCCTCGTTGAGCGCTGTCTTGCCCTTTTGATAGCAAGCCTTTCCGTTTACATCGGTATAATACTCTGGTGTGCAAAGTTGCTCCCAGAAGTTGGCTTGCTTGGTTAGGAGTGGGAGTAGAACATCCCTTTCTAAATCAAGAAGTTCGCCTTGATACTCGATGGTAGTGTTGCCATAGCATTGCCAAAACTCATAGATTGGAGTGAGCAACCAACTTGCACCTGCATTCCAATACTCAAAGGGATACCACTTGTCATACTCAACCATCATAGCCCTGTCGCCATCGGTGTTGACAGGTGCTTGTATGGCATCAACCATTCCGTATACCTTTTTTGCATTATCTTCCCAATCGGGTATTTGGCGAAGAATAAACTTTATGTAGCCAACACCGGCTTCGTATACATTGCCCGTGTTCATACCACTTACTTGAAGATTGACATTGGCATCCATAGTGTAGATACTGCGCCAACCGGGATTCCACTCCCCTGTCCACATACCATATAGTCGTGGAGCCATTGAGCCACCACAACAAAGCTGATTGTATCTTCCTTGATTGTAAGCGCGCTCAATAAAGTCGCCTTCTATGTTTTTTGATGCCCTTTGCTTTTTGAGTAGCTTTTCGTTTGAAAGGGTAGAACTACCATCCCCACCAATTTCAAAGTCAACTGCCTTGAAGGCATTACCGTGCTTCAATGTATGTGGTATAAGGGATTTTTGGTAGCTAAAGCAACCGTTTTCGCTGTATTTTTTGACAACAGCATCGGTGTGAGCATACAAACTATCAAGAAGTGGGTGGCTTGCTGTTGCTCTAAAATCATCATACTCGCCCATATCAAAAGTTCTATCTGAAATGGTAATGAGATACACTTCTTCTGCATCACTTATTTTGACCGCATAGTTGTCGCTTAAGCATTGTGAGTCACGACTTGGCTTGAGTGTTACCCTCTCCTTGGTGCCACCTACTGTTATAATTTGCGTAAAGCCAACATAACCACCATTTTTGAGTTCACTTTCATCATAGCTCGGATAATGTGCAACTTCGGCAATGTAGTTGCAGTTTTCGTCAACAACTTTTTTGTAGAGCATTTTTGCTTCGTCCCCACGACCAAAGTTAGGCATAGTGGAGTTGTCGTCAATGCTGATTGTTAGGTTGAGTTTGTTGCCTCTATCCGATTGAGTGAGCTTGGTTATGGTAACATTGTCTTCCCTTGAAGTAAAGGATACCCTTTCCCAAGTACCTTTTATGTCGGTGTACCTTACACCAAGCTCTGCAGTTTCATAATTGGTCCAACGGATATAGTTGCGATAGAGTCGTTTGGTTTGGGATATCCTCAATCTATGAGAGGGGTGGAAGGCATAATCAAAGGTTCGGTTTCTGCCACCAACATCCCAAGTGTCGTCAAGATTTATGACTGCCTGTCTTGCATCGTGGAGCTCACTCCCCACTTCTTCGGGAGTGTATCTCGGATCGGCAGATGGCATTATGAAATAGATGTTCTGATAGATGTGAGTATCGTTATACGGAGAACCTGCAACAACGACACCATTGATACCATTGCCACTTACCATACCTTCGCGCCAAGCTACCGAATTGTAGCCATTGGAATATAGTTCACTAAAGGTGTTTGCATAACTGATATTTTTTCCATCTCCTAACATACTGATATCTCCATATAATATACTCTCGCTAATCACAGGCAAAATGCCAGCAAGGCTAACAGCACAACAAAGTGCTGTTAGCAAAACAATTGCAGTTAGTTTGAGTTTTTGCTTTAACATAGGCTTATTGAATGTGAAGTGCGATGTCTTCGCAAATGCGAAATGCGTTGACTACGCAAACGCGTTAGTTTGGATGCAAGCCGACGCAAAGGATAAAAGGCTATGAAGGGAGTGTACTTGGGCGTACATGACCGAATAGATTTTTGTGTTTTCCTATGGATTGCGCCAAAATAACGCGTTTTTACCATTTGTTGTACATCTTCTCACAAAAAGCATACATATCCTTGATTTCAAGGACAGTGCCGTCGTCAAGCGTTACTGTACCATTCCAAAGTCCGTGGACTTGGTGACAAACGGTTTTTGCAACGCCAACATTCAAGGGATTGAAATTATCAAAGAATGGTGTCATAACAAGGTCAAGTCTGCCATCATCGGACTTAAAGTGCCAGGGCTCCATCCAGCGTCCGTCTGGTTGGTCTACAACATCTACTACACCAATCTTGTGTGCCTTTCCATCATAGAAAAGCATAGTTTCGGTAGCGTAACTCTCAATTCCGATACCCCAAGTTAGCTCAAAGCCAAACAACTTGCCATCTGGTAGACGAGTGGAACCATTTGCCCAATACCACATATTTTTGTAGGGCCATGGACCTCTGCCCCAGTCAAGTACCATGTAGCTGTTATCCCTACTGAAGGTGTATTTGAGCTCTCCACCAACCTTGATTGTACCCTTTGTTGGCATGCAGTTAATCTTGTTGGTAAGGAAGAATCTTGTCTTATTCTCAAATGGTGTTGCAATGGTTATGCTCTCGGCATTAGGGTCGCGCTCTGCAATAAGTTCAAGCTCCAGCTTTTTGTTTTTGAAATATAGTCTTCTTTCGGTTTCGGTTACATCTACCTTGTAGAGCTTGGAGCCTTGACGGTCTTCAAATGAATATGGAGCATCGCCATTACGATTTACTTGGTGGCTGTTGACGGTGAGTAGATGGAACATCATATCACTCCAGCGCTCGCCAGTAACCATATCAAAGACTTCGATTTGTCCAACTGATGCAATGGAAATGTTAAAGAAGTTCATCTGTACAACCATTCTGCCATCACTTACTTGATAAAAATCCCATTCTTTAATACGCAATTTGGGAGCTTTGATAGCTTCACGATTGTATGTATATAGGTTGCGTTTGCAGTAGCCCGGTTGCTTGAGTGAACCATCTTCGTTTAGCAATAAAGTTTGTTCTTTGATTTCGATTTGTTGTTGCATAATTACTCCTTAATTCAAATAGGATTTTATCAATGGATAAAGTTTTGGAGAATTGATAACATAACTGCCATGACTTTCTCCTTTTAGCACTTTTAGGGTGGCATTTGGGATAGAGCGCGCAATATACTCCGAGTGTTTGTATGGTACCATATCGCGTGAGCCACATAGTATCAATGTAGGTGCTGTGATAGATTGTAAATCTTGCTCGCTTATATTTGGCTCGTTGAGCATGAGTGCAAGGAATGGACTGGGCTTAAATAGGTTTTGTACCTTAAAGAATGCCCTAATA
>JAFXIB010000069.1 GCA_017533505.1 Clostridia bacterium
CTTCAAGTTCACTAAAGCTAAAATCTTGCAAACACTTCATTATTTTCTCCTCATTTTGGCTACATAGAAACCATCATAATTATCATTTGGATATAAGGTGATTTCGCCACTCTCTGCACCATCAAATGGCTCAATAGAAAAATCACTATTTTTGAGCAAAAAGTCCCTTATCGCTACTTGATTTTCGGCTGAAAGCACCGTGCAAGTAGAATATAGCAATACTCCACCTCGCTTGACATACTTTGCTCCTTGCTTCAAAATTGCCCTTTGCTCACTTATCAACTTTTGATACTCCTTACTATCATAAGTTAGGGCAATATCAGGGCGCTTTGCAATAACACCAATGCCACTACAAGGCGCATCAACTGTAACAATATCAAATTTATTGAACCACTCTTTGCGCTCAACCTTTGCATCGTTGACTTGAGCTTTGAGTTTAACACCCATGCGAGTAGCATACTTTTCAATTAACTTAACCCTAATTGAATGGATATCGCAAGCAGTAACCAAACCACCACGCTCTGCTATATACACAGCCTTTCCACCAGGAGCTGAACATAGCTCCAAAACAGTTTTGCCACTTACATCGCCAAGGGCATGTACAGTAAACATCGATGATGGAGATTGGAAGGTAACCATACCTTTGTCAAAAAGCATTTTAACGGTATCGCTATTTTTGGTAAAATAACCACCCTCTTTGCTTTCTCTATAACTTCCAATTGATTTTAAGACCTCTTGCTTGTTGGCTTGAGAAGATATCCTAATATGCTCAAAAGTGTCGCGAGGTGGATTCAAAACAGACTCTGCGTTTTCGCCACAATCGTTTATAACTGCTTTGATGAGAGCATAAGGAAGATTATACTTTGCTTCCATAATACTCTTTTCGTCTGTTGGAAGGGTGTACTCACCTTTGGTTGCCTTTTTGAGAACGGCATTTACAAAACCTTTGAGTTCCTTTTTGCCAACATCTTGTGTTAAATCAACACTCGCGTTAACAATGGCATAATTTGGTATCTCAAGATACTTAATTGCATATATTGCCTGCATTAATATAACCTTGATTGCAGGCTTTGGAGATTTGGGACAAAGAGATGAGATAACTTGATTTAGCTCATAGTATCTCTCCACAACACCATATACTATCTTGGTGATAAGCGCCCTGTCTTCTGTATTCTTTAGGTCGGATAGCACAACATTGATATACGCGCCTTCGCGTATTATCTTTGTCAAATAATCGTATGTCTTCCTAAGTAAAACCTTATCCATATATTATTATTTTAGAATTGTGCCAACCTTCAATGGACGACCAAGTGTATAAGCTCCTACGCTCATCACCTTGCCACCCTCTCCTTGTACTGTGATAAATGCAAGCTTTGTATTGTTGCCACATGCAACAACAAAGCGCTCCTTTTTTGCTTCTACGACTTCGCCAGCTTGTCCGTCAACCTCACTTTCGGTAAGCTCTGTCTTGATTACCTTTAGCCTACCATATGGACTTTGACAATAAGCTCCAGGATATCCGTAAAAGGCGCGTACCTTGTTGTGGATTTCCTTTGCAGTCAAAGTAAAATCAATTTGACCATCTTCCTTGGTAAGCTTTTTGCAGAATGTTGCCTTGCTGTGGTCCTGCGGTACAAATTGAGCTACACCACTTTCAATCATATCAAGCGCTTCGATAAGTGCTGTTGCCGATAGGTCAGCAAGCATATCAAAACACTCCTCTTGGTTTTCGTTTCCGTTTAGCTTAATAGAGCGTTGGAGTACAACATCACCTGCATCAACTTCCCTAACCGTCTTCATTATGGTTGTGCCGATTTCTTCGTCACCATTTAGAATTGCCATCTGTATTGGAGATGAACCACGATACTTTGGCAAAAGTGATGCGTGTGTATTGATTATCCCGTGTGGACAAATTGCGATAATCTCATCACTCAAGATTTGTCCGTATGCAGATGTAACCATTATGTCAGCACCAATCGCTGAAAGGTCTTCTTTGCCTTCCTTGCTGATTGATGCAAATTGATATAATGGAAGTCCCCTTTCAAGTGCATAACTCTTGACAGGCGAAAAAGTTATTTTGCCATTGCGTCCGTTTACCTTGTCAGGCTGTGTTACAACTCCCACCACTTGGTGCTTGGAGCTATCAAGTTTTTTAAGTACGATTTCCGAAAAATCGCCTGTACCTAAAAAGATTACTTTCATCTACGCTTGCCCTCTTTGATTGTCTTATCAATGAATAGTATACCATCAAGATGGTCGGTTTCGTGACAAATTATGCGTGCAGTCCAATCTTCGGCATGCATAACCTTCTTTATACCATTTCTATCAAAATACTCAACGGTAAGTTTGCTTGGACGAATTACCTTGCCATTCTTGGAGCTATCAACAGATAAACATCCCTCAAGCCCTACAACACTGCCCTCACGATGTGTGATAACTGGGTTGACCATTTCGGTGATGTCTCCCTCGGTGGGCTCAATGATGCATACTCGCTTGCAAATACCAACTTGTGGTGCTGCTAAACCTACGCCATCAGATGTGTGTAATGTTTCAATCATGTCATCTAAAAGTTGATGTAGTCTTGCATCAAAACTTTCAACTTCCCTTGCCTTTCTGCGTAAAATAGGTTCGCCTTCTTGAAAAATATTTCTTACTGCCATAATTTCTCCTATAGCATTTGTTGTGGATTTATTTCGGTAAACACCGTAACTTTGTCAGTGTTACCTTCGTTTGCAATTTGATATATGTAAGGCATCAGCTCATCTTCATGCTCGGTATCAAGCCATATCACCACTTGATATCGATAGAAGTTCCTCAACCTTTTGAGTGGCGCGCTCATCTTTTGGAGATTGCGCATGCCCGTCATTTTATTTTTAAGCGTAACTAACCTTGCTGTAAGTTTGTCAGCCCCCGTCCTTGCATCGTCAAGTTCTTCTGCAAGCACCAATAACCTTACTATCTTGGTGAATGGTGGGTATTTGGTTAGCTCACGGCTATTGATTTCCTTTTGATAAAAACCTTGATAGTCATAGGCCTTTGCATATCCGTATACATAGTGCCTTGGACTATAGGTCTGCATGATAACCTGTCCTGCCTTTTGCTCTCTACCAGCCCTACCTGCAACCTGTGTGATAAGTTGGAAGGTTCTTTCGGCAGAGCGATAATCAGAATAATAAAGGGAAAGGTCAGCATCAATTATACCTACAAGGGTAACATTTTTGAAGTCGTGCCCCTTGGCTATCATCTGCGTTCCTACCAAGATATCTGCCTTACCCTCGCCAAACTCGGAAAGTATTTGTACATAACTATCCTTTGTTTTGGTTGTATCGTTATCCATGCGTAGTACACGTGCTTCGGGGAAAAGTCGTTTTACTTCGTCAACAACCTTTTCGGTACCCGTTTTGCCTTCTTTGAGGTCTTCATAACCACATTTTGGACATTTGGTTATCGTGCGATACTTTGCGCCACAATAGTGACAACGCAATGAATTATCTTCTTGATGATATGTTAAGCTCACATCACAATTGGGGCACTTTGGCACAAAACCACAGCTCTTACATCTCTTGAATGATGCATACCCGCGTCTATTTAAGAATAACATTGCTTGGTTGCCATCTTTAAGAGTTTGCTCAAGCGCAGATATTAGTGGTGCAGAAAATACTCCCATATTTCCCATACGGATTTCGTCACGCATATCAACCGTCTCAATAATAGGCATTTGTTTTTTATTAACCCTATTCTTGAGGGTAATAAGCTTGTACTCACCTTGCATTGCTTTGTGGTATGTTCCAAGTGAAGGTGTAGCACTGCCTAATATCAATTTGGCTTTGTTATGCTCCATGCGGAAATGGGCAACTTCGGAGGTGAAATATCTTGGATTGCTTTCGGATACATAGCTGTTGTCATGCTCCTCATCAATGATAATTACACCCAGATTTTTGAGGGGAGCAAATACTGCACTCCTTGCACCTAAAGCTACTTTTGCTTGTCCTAAAAGCAGTCTTCTCCACTCATCATAGCGCTCGCCATCGGAAAGTCCACTATGTAAAACGGAGACTTCATCCCCAAAACGAGCCCTAAATAAACCATGCATTTGTGGCGTCAAGGAAATTTCGGGCACAAGCATTATGGCAGTCTTGCCTTCTTTTAGCACCCTTTCTATAACATTCATATAGATTTCTGTCTTGCCACTACCGGTTACACCATGGATAAGATAGGTGCCAGAATCTCCATTTACAATGGTGTCGACTGCACTTTGTTGCTCTTCGGTTAAGGTTACAACTTTGTTATCTCTTTTGAGGCTACCAGGAGTGCGACTTTCTTCTTGCGTGAGCCTGATGAGAATGCCCCTTTCTACGAGAGCTTTGATTGCAGATGGAGAATACTCCTTGTTGAGCTCCGTTTC
>JAFXIB010000070.1 GCA_017533505.1 Clostridia bacterium
ATATTCTTATCCTTAACTTTTAGCTTTAGCTAAAAACTTCACTACGAAGTAACTTCACTTGCCACAGCAAACTTCACTTTTGCGCAAGCAAAAACTTCACTGCAAAATGCCCTTCGCATTAGCGAAGAATTTTGCTTTCTTAAAGTAAAAAAGACATAACTCGCGCTATGCCTTCTTTACTATGATAAGGGGGAAAATTATGAGCTTATTAAGTGTCTTTATTATAGCATGCTCATTAGTGCTTGTATAGGAATTTATAAAACTTAAAAATAGTAAATAATTAGTAAAAATGGACGCAATTTTGTTGTTTTAGCGCAAAACTGCATGGTTTTTGGATAGCTAACTATATATTATATTGACGCGCATGCGTATGCGTATATAAAAGGGAATTTTTGTTACTCTGTATAAAAATAAAAGGTGGGGGCAAACTAAAAGTATCAAATTACGGAGGTTGATACTATGAATAATCAATTCAACAATCAAAATTCTTATTCAAACACAAGTGACTGTGGCTCCCCAGCAAAGTATAGCGGTGGTAGCGATGTAAACAACAATGCAAACAACAACGCACAAAGCGACATCGGTTTTGATGCTAACTATGGCTTTAGGAGTGCCGAAGGTACTGCTGGCAAAAAGTATATGTGCAAAAATTGTGGCACCATGCACTATGGTAGCGAAGCTCCCAAAAACTGCTGTAAGTGTGATGGTTGCAACTTTAGAGAAATGTAACTAAATATTCTCTATAGCTAAATTGCGTTAAATACTATGTGAGCAAAGAGAGATAATTCTCTCTTTGCTTATTTTGATTTGTTGACAAGGTCGCTGAGTTTTCCCGCTCTACGAGCATTTTCTATCACGCGTTCGGTTATGATTGTACCTGCCATAAGCACAAATGACCTACTGATGTCGCTGACTTCTTGGGATACGCGCTTACCAATCAAAAAGTCGTAGGGGGATAGAGAATAGCTGTTTATTGGTGGTGTGGTTTCACTTTCATCTACCTTGCCTTCTATTGTCAAGATTTTTCCATTAGGTATCTCTTCTTCATTATTTAGTATCCTATAAGTTGGATTTGCTGTAATAATATTGTCGGACACACCAACTATGGTTTTGAGCTTTATGTTTCCTTTGTCGGCGTTCAGCTCTCCCTTTTTGCCACGGCCAGCAAGTAGCATATCCTTTACTCTACCAAGCCTAACGCCACTTACAAGGATTACTTCTTGGGTAGTGGTTATTTTGTATAGACCTTGTGTATCTATGGGCGCAGTAGGGCTGTCGTAAACAGTTATCACTTCGCCTGTGCTAATTATATCTTTTAGCTCCACCACCTTGCCACTATCCAAACACAGGTATACGCATTGATAACTCCACTTATCAACATATGCACCTATCACCATACCAGCATCTTCGGCAGACTTTAGGGCTATGACGCGTTTTGCAACAAGTTCACTTAAATACATATTTACCTCTCTAAAAATGTGATTGTAAGCACTTTTCTATTGAAATTTGCGCTTTAATATTGTATATTAATAGTATGCGAACAAGTTGTAGTATATTCGAGTGTATGGTGGAAAATTGCCCGAGCACCGATATAACCAAAATTGAATACTATGGCAAACGATTTACCGTAAAGGAAGTGATTGAAAACTCACTCAAAGTGGGTGGTTTCTTGACGGAAAATGGATTCGCTGGTGGTAGCATTGGCATTATGCTACCCAACATCCCAGAAGCTATTTTTGTGCTATATGGATGTTCTGCAACCGGTAGTGTTGCAAATCTCATTAATCCAAGGATACCCACCAAAAAGCTCAAGACTTTGCTTGAGAGCACTTCAACAAAGATAATCTTTTTGTATGATGCCCTTTACGCCAAGCACAAGAGTATGTTTGATGAGCTTGGCATCAAAGTGGTGCTTTGCTCCCCTTTGTACTATCGCGTAGGGCTAAAATCCATATATCATTTAACAGCATTTGCAAACAAAAAGCTGTATTTTGAAAGGGTACTAAAATCAAAAGAGTGTACGCCTATCTCAACTGATGGACGCGAGGCAGTTGCCTACATTCACTCCGGTGGCACAACTGGAGAACCAAAGACGGTCATCATTTCGAGCTATGCACTCAACAGCTTGGCGCAGTCTATTTTGACAACAGTTCATCCCCTAAAAACCTACGATGCAGAGCGCGACAGTATGCTTATGATGTTGCCCATCTTCCATGGATTTGGTCTTGGAGTATGCGCACATACCATTGCTTGCGCATGTAGAATTGTACTTGAACCCAGATTTTTGCCAGCTGAAAGTGTAAAAATGATAAAGAAACACAGCATCACTCACCTTGCTGGCGTACCTGCAATGTATCGCAAGATGCTTGCTATAAAATCTCTTTATGACGGTAGATTGAAGGGTGTAACCAATGTATTTTGTGGTGGGGATAGCTTGAGTAGCTATGTAAAGGAACGCTTTGACAAAGCACTCAAAGATAGTGGCTCAAATGCCGAAGTGGTAGAAGGATATGGACTATCGGAAACTGCATCGGTTGTAACTGTTGGCATAAAGGGAGAGACCAAGCCCCACTCACAAGGCAAGGCACTAAAAGGCAACGAAATCAGGATTTATGATGCTGATACCATGCTCCCACCCAACCAAATAGGGGAAATTTTGGTAAGCACACCATCCCTTATGAGTGGCTACTATGGAGAAAGTGAAAGTGGCAACATCGTTTGCTATGATGACATTCCATTCTTGAGAACGGGCGACCTTGGATATATGGATGCTGATGGATATCTATTCTACAAAGAGCGCAGAAAGAGAAGTATCAAAATTGGTGCAATCAACATATTCCCACAAGAAATTGAGCGCGTAACTCGTGAGCTTAAAGAGGTTGTGGAGTGTTGTGCATCAAGGCGCTATGATAAAAATAATAAACCATACATCAAGCTACACCTTCAGCTTGAAGATGGTGTTGAATTGAATTCCCAATTGGAAAGCAAAATCAAAAAGAAAATCGAACGAGAAATAGTGCGTTATGCAGTCCCCAGAGAATTTTGTTCAGAAAGGGAAATTAAACGCACCGAAATGGGAAAGATTGATTTCAATTACTACGAATCTATAAATTAATTAGTCTTTATTTTCGCCAAGAGCAATTTCGTAGGCTTCCAAAATTTTGTCACGCATATACTCGCGCACTTGGGTGTTGAGAGGGTGTGCTATATCGCGATAGGTGCCATCAGGAGCTTTTCTTGAGGGCATTACTATAAAACAACCACCATCTTTTGCTTCAATGATTTTGATATCATGTACTACAAAAGCACCGTTTAGAATTACGCTTGCAACAGCGCGTAGCTTGGTATCTTCTTGATTAATCAGCTTAATACGCACATCAGTAATTTGCATATCCACCTCTTTTTGATAATAATTAGAGCTAGTTACACAAAGCAAGTAATTAAAGTATAAATGATAATCAAATGATTTTCAATAGGCAATTTAATTTTTTTTACTAAATATTGATAAAAATGCTAAAAAACATACACCCAAAAGCAAACTTCAACATAAAATGAGATATGTTTGGGGGAAAATGAAGATTCATTTTGTCGGAATTGGTGGGATAAGTATGTCGGCACTTGCAAAATTGATGTTACTTTGGGGGCACAAAGTAAGTGGGAGCGACAAGGTTTACTCCAAAAATGCCATTGAGCTTGTGGAGTGGGGAGCAAAGGTATATCTTGGTTGCGACCGTCAAGCGATAGATGAAAGCGACCTTGTAGTATACACAGCTTCGATATTGGATGCTGACGAAGAGTTAACTTATGCAAAAAGCATAGGCAAAATGATGATGAGCAGAGAGTGCTTTTTGCGAGAGCTATCCCTTGAGTACGATATGACGGTTGCAGTAAGTGGCTCACATGGTAAGACTACGGTAACAAGTATGCTTTCCGACATCTTTTTTGAAGCAGGGCTGAATTACACAGCCCACATTGGTGGGCATAGTTCAAAAGGCAATATGGTATATCGTGGGAGAGATATTTTTTTGACGGAAGCTTGTGAGTATAACAGGAGCTTTTTGTCCCTTAACCCCGATGTGGCACTTGTGCTAAACACCGATTTTGACCACCCTGACACCTACAAAAATTTGGGGGAAATCAACAAGGCATTTTGTTCATTTTGTAACCTTGTCAAAAGGGGTGGCACCATTGTGGTAAACAAGGATAGTGAGTTTTATGATATCATCAAATGTACTCATAAGAATATGTGCACCTATTCAATTGAGAGTAGTGCAACATTCCAAGCTACTAATATTATAAATTATGCAAATGGATATTACGGTTTCCAGATTACGGAAAGTGGTTACCCTAATATGGATATTAAATTGAAAGTTGCAGGACTGCATAATGTATCCAACGCGCTTGGTGCATATGCTACTGCTGTAAGGTGTGGTGTGGATAGAGTGGTTATAAGAAGGGCGCTTGAGAGCTTCCAAGGAGTAAGAGGCAGAATGGAGCTACTTGGTGAAAGAGGGGGCGCAAAGGTGATGAGGGACTACGCACATCATCCCACCGAAATACGCTCACTTCTAAAGGTTGCGCGTGAGCAGTGCTATGGTCGTCTAATTGTAGTATTCCAGCCCCACACCATGCTCCGTACCGAGGCGCTACTTGATGAGTTCAAGGATGCACTTATGGGAGCTGACAAAGTGTTTTTGCTAAAGGA
>JAFXIB010000071.1 GCA_017533505.1 Clostridia bacterium
AACGGTTTTGACTTTTCTCCAGAAATTAATCTGGCCCGTTATCTTCAAAGTATTCGTAAATTTCCTATTCTTACTCCTGAACAGGAGTATTCTCTGGCAGTAAAATATCGTGAAACCAAAGATCCTAAAATTGCTCAGCAACTGGTTAATTCTCATTTGCGTTTAGTGGTAAAAGTTGTTGCTAAATATCGTGGCTATGGCAAGGGAAGTGAAAATACCATTAAATTTTTACCTATTTTATTTGGCTCATATTGTGTTTTTATACCCTTTGTCAAAATTTTAGAAAAGTGTAAAGTGGATAAAGGTATCGGAAAGTTACTCAAACCTATCAATCATTTTCTTTTTCCGAGCGAAAAAGAAGAAGCGTACAAGCATTTGAGTGTTAACCTATCAAGCAATCTTCTTGGCATTGGTGGAGCATCGACACCAAGTGGGCTGAAAGCCATAGAAACTATGACATCAAAAAAGAATAAAATTATGCTTGTTGTCATCAATTCTCTTTCCATTCAGCTGATACCTACCACCGTAATTGCCATGCGCGCTTCTGGTGGGGCAAGGATAGATATCATTTTGCCCTCCCTGTTGGTGACAATGTTAAGCACAATTATCGGCATAGTTTTGGTCAAAGTATTGGTAAAAGAATGAGCTACCTAATACCCCTAATTCTCATATCTTCTTTTGTACTTTCTGCCATAAAAAAGGTCAGCCTATACGACAGCCTTACCGAAGGGATAAAGGAAGCCCTTATGCTAACCATAAAGCTATGCCCCAATCTTGTAGCTGTATTTATGGCGATATCACTCATGCAAGCAAGTGGTTTAAGTGATGTGATAGCAAACTTTGTTTCTCCTATATTTATGTATCTTGGGATACCAAAAGAGCTACTTGAACTGATTATTTTAAGACCACTTTCAGGCAGTGGAAGTCTTGCCATATTGCAAAATATTTTTGATACTTATGGTGTGGATAGTTATATATCTGTATCGGCAAGTATAATAATGGGTTCAACCGAAACGATATTTTATGTCGTGGGTGTATACTTCCAAGGAGAGAGCGACAAAAAAACAGGGCTCGCCATTCCGATAACCCTGTTTGCTTCTTTTATTGGTACTGTTGTTGCTTGCGCTGTAGCAAGAATTATAGCTTGACAGCTACTGCGTAAACTTCGTTTTTTGGAATGTTGTACTCCTTGGACACTCTCTTGGTTGCTTCTGATTTACTCAAGCCCTCATCCATCAGCTTTTTTAGTTGGGCCTCAAGGTCAATGTCGTCCTTTTCCACTTCAACTGGCTCAACAATCAAAACAAATTCGCCCTTGTCGTTAGTTATTTCGATATTACTCAAAGTGCCCTTGTATACTGTTTCGTGGAGTTTGGTAAGCTCCTTTACAACTGTAAGTGGTCTGTCACCCAGCTTTTCATATAGATATGCTATCACCCTTTCAAGGTCGTGTGGTGCGCAGTAATATACCGTTGGAATGTTGTAGCTTTTGACTTCATCCATCAGCTTATTTTTGTCCGATGTCTTTTCTGGCAAAAAGCCTATGAAGGCAAACCTTGGAGAATAGATACCTGCTACACTCATTGCTGTTGCAACTGCACTTGGTCCTGGTACCGACTCAACGGATAATCCAAGCTCAATACACTTTGCAACAAGTATTGCTCCTGGGTCCGAAATACAAGGTGTACCAGCATCAGTAACCAATGCAACATTCTTGCCACTTTCAAGTTCTTCTACAATGCGTTCTGTACCCTCGCGTTCCTTTTGCTTATAGTAGCTGACAAGTGGCTTTTTGATTTGGTATCTATCAAGAAGTATGCGAGTGTGTCTTGTATCCTCACAAGCAATTAGGTCCACAGCCTTCAAAGTGTCCAACGCGCGCAAAGTGATGTCAGAGAGATTGCCAATGGGTGTTCCCACCACATAAAGTGTGCCTTTTGTCATTTTCTGTACATCTCCTCTACTTCTTTTGTATAACTGCCATCCTCGTTACAAATAACAAGTGGCTTATATAGCTTGATGCTGTTGTTGCCATTCTTGCGCCCTTCAACTATGATGGTGTCGATATCCTTTTTGATGGTGGGTTGAACTGGGATAATGGACTTTGGCTCCACTTTGTAAAGGCGCATAGCTGTTATTAGGTCTGTTAGCCTTTCTGCCTTTACTATGCAGTAAAATCTTCCACCGTATTTAAGCAGTTTGCTTGCTGACTCCACAACCTCTTTGAGTGTTACAAGCACTTCGCGCTTGCAAATATCAATTTCTGTGGCATCTTCCACTCTTCCATCATACTCCATATAAGGTGGATTTACGCATACAACATCAAAGCTCTTGTCTACTTTGGTGTGTGCAAGCTTCATATCGCAGTTCAAAATTCTCACTCTGTCGGTGAGTTCGTTGAGTGAAATAGACCTACTTGCCATATCCGCAAGTCGTGGTTGAATTTCCACACCAACAATTTCTTTTGCAGGTGTCTTTTTGGATAGTAGCAGACTGATGACAGCGCTACCTGCTCCAAGCTCACAAACACGCTCATTCTTGTATGCCTTTACGGTGTTTGCAAGAAGTACCGCATCGGTTGTAAATGCGTATCCATTGGGGTCTTGTATTATCTTGAGGCCGTGGCACTCAAGGTCAAATATTTCTTCATTTGGCTTCAACATACTTAAATTATATAGCAAATCTTGTCAATTAACAAGCAATATAATTTCTAAACTTTTATTTATTTATTTTACTTTATAAAATAATAGTTGTATAATATATGCAATTACAATATGGAGGAACCATTATGCCATTAGTAACAAGTAAAGAAATGTTCGAAAAAGCATACGCAGGTGGCTATGCTATCGGTGCTTTTAATGTAAACAACATGGAAATTATCCAAGGTATCGTTGCTGCAGGTAAGGAAGAACAAGCTCCCCTTATTCTTCAAGTTAGCGCAGGCGCTCGTAAATACGCTAACCCCACTTATCTAAAGAAGCTCGTTGAAGCTGCTGTTGAAGATACCGGACTACCAATCTGTCTTCACCTTGACCACGGTGATTCCTTTGAACTCTGCAAAGACTGCGTAGACAAGGGCTTCACTTCAGTTATGATTGACGCATCAAGCAAGAGCTTTGCTGACAACATCAAGATTACCCGTAATGTTGTAGAATATGCACACGACCACGGTGTTGTTGTTGAAGCTGAACTCGGCAAGCTTGCAGGTATCGAAGATGATGTTAATGTATCAGCTGCTGATGCATGCTACACCGATCCTGACCAAATACAAGAATTCGTTGAAAAGACCGGCGTTGATAGCTTGGCAATCGCTATCGGTACCAGCCACGGCGCATTCAAGTTCAAGGGTGATGCAAAACTTCGTTTTGATATTTTGGAAGAAGTAGGCAGACGCCTCCCCAACTTCCCCATCGTTCTACACGGTGCAAGCTCTGTTCCACAATACCTTGCAGAAGAAATCAACCGTTACGGTGGCAACATGCCTGGTGCAAAGGGTGTTCCAGAAGAAATGCTTCGTCAAGCTGCATCAATGGCAGTATGTAAGATCAACATCGACTCTGACCTTCGTATGGCTATGACTGCAACTCTCAGAAAGTACTTCAACGACAATCCTTCACACTTCGATCCTCGTCAATACTTGGGACCTGCAAGAGAACGCGTAAAAGAAATCGTAAAGCACAAGATCCAAAATGTTCTTGGTTGCAGTGGTAAGGCATTCAACTAATATATAAACCAAAATATAAAGGAGCTCATATGAGCTCCTTTTTTTTACAAAGATTTATGTTTTTGTATTAAAATGGTTTTTATACAAAATTATATCCTTTCTTTTGTAGGTCCTTGAGTTGGATGGTGAGCATTTGAATGAACTCTGCATTGGTGTCGGTGCTCATCATCATGGACATGAGTTTTTCAGTAGACTCTTGTACATCTCCTGCTGAAAGCATCTTGCGTACTGCAAAGATACCAACAAGCTCTTGCTCGGTAAGGAGCAATTCTTCCCTTCTGGTACCACTCTTTGCAAGGTCGATTGCTGGGAATATACGCTTTTCGGATAGTCGTCTGTCAAGGTGAATTTCCATGTTACCTGTGCCCTTAAACTCTTCGTAAATAACATCATCCATTCTTGAACCGGTGTCTACAAGTGCTGTTGCAATGATGGTAAGTGAGCCACCGTTTTCGATGTTACGAGCAGCGCCAAAGAACTTCTTTGGGAGATACAATGAACCTGGGTCAATACCACCAGAAAGTGTTTTGCCGGTTGGTGCAATGACAAGGTTATATGCGCGTGTTAGACGAGTTATTGAGTCAAGTAGTATGACAACATCCCTACCTCTTTCAACAAGACGCTTTGCCCTTTCAAGCACAAGTTCACTTGCTTTTGTGTGATGTTCAGGTAGTTCATCAAAGGTGCTGGAAATAACTTCGCCTTTTATAAATCTTTGCATTTCGGTAACTTCTTCTGGGCGTTCGTCTACCAAAAGTACCATTAAGTGTGCATCAGGATAGTTTTTAGAAATGGAGTTTGCAATCTTTTTGAGTAGTGTTGTCTTACCAGCTTTAGGTGGGCTAACAATCATTGCACGTTGACCTTTACCAATTGGTGCGACAAGGTCGATTGCGCGTATTGCAAAATCCTTTTTGCTTGTTGCAAGCTCAAGCTTAAATCTGTTGTCTGGGTGGATTGGTATCAATGACTCAAATGTGGGACGATTGAATGCTGACTCTGGTTTGTCGCCATTTACGGTCAAAACTTCGTGCACGCACATTGGTCTGTTTTCTGCAATCTTTTTGCAGTAAGCTTTTACCAAGTCGCCCTTTCTCAAGCCACATTTGCGTAGCTTTTGTGCTGGGATATATGCATCCTTGTCGCCTTGCTCATAGTTCTTTGCACGCAAGAAGCCATAACCATCTGGACAAAGCTCAAGCACACCCTCTCTGATTTCCAACTCTTCAGCTTGAACACTCTCGGCATTCTTTTTTTCTTTTAATTCGGTATTTTCTTGTTTTTGTGCTTTTCCCTCAAGGTCGAAACGAGGCTTTGACTTTTCAGTTTCCCCGTCCTTTTCCTTTTGAGCTTCCACCTTTTCTTGTTCCTCTTGAACTTGTTGAGGATTCTTTTTTGGTGGACGACCACGACGCTTCTTTGTAGGAGCTTCTTCTACCTCCGTCTCCTTCTTTTGAGCTTCAATGATAAACTCAATCAATTCGCTTTTTCTTTTGTTTGTTGGGCTGTTGTGTCCTTTCTCTCTTGCTACATCTCGAAGTGAGAATATACTGAGCTCTTCAAGTTGCTCTAAAGTAAAAATTAGACTCATAAAAAAATCTCCTATAAAAAACTATTTTGACTGCTCCCCAAAAAATGGGGAGCAAAAATCATTCAAAATTAAAAATTAGTCTACCTTGATAGGAACAATAACTCTTGTGCGTTCACCATCAAAATCGGTTCTATCAAACTCAAGTTCGGTGGTTTCTGCGTATTCGATGTCCTTTTTGGGGAATAAATCCAAGAAGTTATCAAGGTCATCAAAATGGGTTACATAGCCATCACACATATAATGCATTGGGATAACTACATCATGCATCAAAAGGTCAACATATTCCTTTGCAAGTTCAGCATCGATTGTATACTTGCCACCTACTGGAATAAGCAAAATGTTGATGGAACCAATTAGTTCTGCAAGCATGGGACTGAGTGGCTCACCAATGTCGCCAAGGTGACAGATTTCAACACCGTCCATTCTATAACGGAAAACGATGTTCTTGCCACGAAGAGCGCCCTTCTTTTCGTCATGATAACTCTTGAATCCATAGATTTCAACGCCATCAAGATCGTGGAAGCCTGTGCTATCAATAACGGTGGTAACACCCTTAACAGCGCTTACACAATTATGGTCAAAATGGTCATGGCTGACAGTTACAACTTCAGATGTAACATCTGGGAATTTGACACCTACGCGATCTTGTTCGTAAGGATCGGTTACTACTGTGGTTCCTGTACTTTCGGTAAGGCGGAAGGAACTATGTCCTAACCATTCAATTTTCATATTTACTCCTTTATATCGTTGTTTATATCTTTATTTAATTTGCAGGATAATTTCAAAACAGATGTACGGGGATTTTGTGAAAACATGGTGTAAGAACAAGGTAAAACGATATCGGCAAAATCCGGACCGTAGTCAACAAAAACATCTTCGGAACTAAAGTTAAATTTGAGATACTCGACCTCTACGGTGGTGTTCCTAACGGGACCACCACCTGTGAGAGTCATAACATTAAAAGTGTTTTCGCCTGGGATACCAAAGCCATGAGTAGCATTGATACTCAAGCTGAGCTTATCACGATTTAATCCTACTACTATATTATATTTACTAATATCGGTTTCATATACAAAATTTACTTGAGCAGTATCATTTTTTGTATAATTATAGGCACAGGTTGAGTAGAAATATATTTCGCCTTTAGCTGTGGTTATCGTAACTCGCCCAATCATATTGCTATTTTCCAAGAAGTTCATGAATTCTATCTGCAGAACTCATAAGTGGGGTAACAGTCTTATTTTGGTTACAGCTGGAGATGATGTAAGCGATAAACTTTGATAGGTCAGCTGAAATATACCAAGGTTGAGCAAGAAGCTCTGGACGGTTGTATGTTAGGTTGGTTGATAGTACTGCTGTAAATAGACCTTGCTCATAAGCCTCGTTGAACTTTTGGAAGCCTTCGGTGAACAAGCCATAGGTAGCTGTAAGGAAGATTTTGCCACAGCCCTTTTCTTTGAGTTCTTTGCAAAGACGGATAACAGAGTCGCCAGTAGCGATGATGTCGTCAGCAACAAGAATGTCCTTGCCCTTAACATCGGTACCGATATACTCGTGAGCAACGATGGGGTTCTTACCATTGATAACCTTTGTGTAGTCGCGTCTCTTGTAGAACATACCAAGGTCAACACCAAGAACTGATGCATAGAACACATTGCGTGTCATAGCGCCTTCGTCTGGAGAAACGATCATGAAGTGGTCCTTGTCAAGGTTGAGGTCTGGATAGTTGGCAAGAAGAGCCTTCATAATTTGATATGTGGGCAAGAAGTTATCAAAGCCCATGAGTGGCTCTGCGTTTTGGATACGAGGATCGTGAGCATCAAAAGTGATGATATCCTTGACACCCATTGCAAAAAGTTCTTGTAGCATTTGAGCGCCGTCAAGAGACTCTCTGCCGTTACGACGATGTTGCCTGCCACCATAAAGCATAGGCATTACAACGGTGATTCTTTCTGCCTTACCACCAGCTGCAGCAATAATACGCTTGAGGTCAGCATAGTGATCGTCTGGAGACATATGGTTCTTCTCTCCAAAGAGTGTATATGTGCAAGTATAGTTGCCAACATCACAAATGATATAAAGGTCATCACCACGAACAGAATCATTGATCATACCCTTGCCGTCACCAGAAGTAAAACGAGGGCAAACAGAGTCAACGATAAAAGATTTTTTTCTAAATCTTGGGTTTTTGTTACCTACATCATTGTTGTACCATTGTACAAGATAGTCATCAACCTTTTTACCAAGGTCTTTTGCGCCTTCCAAAACGATTAAGCCGAGTGGGCCTACTGGAGTAGCATCTTCAAAAACTTCTTTATAAAATGTTGGCATTACTTTCCTCCCTACAGTAATAAATATGTGTAATTATAGCATACCAAAGATTGCATTGGCAAATGAAAACAAGTTGAATTAATATTATATTTATATAATATGGTAGTTAAGAAAAAAAGCAAGGAGCACGCAAAATGCGTGCTCCTACTTTGGTTATGATTGGATAAATCTTGCTGAAGCGGTGTCGTCATCCTTGTTATCGTCGTTGACACCAGCAAATTGTGAGTTGTAAAGCTCGTAATAAAAGCCCTTCTTTGCCATCAAGGTTTCGTGGTTACCCTGCTCAACAACATCGCCGTGGTTCATAACAAGTATAACTTGTGCGTGCTTGATGGTTGAAAGTCTATGAGCAATAACAAAGTTGGTCTTACCTTCCGTCATAGCGAGCATTGCGCTTTGGATATACTTTTCGGTACGAGTGTCAACCGAGCTGGTTGCTTCGTCAAGGATGATGATTCTTGGGCGCTTGAGTATTGCTCTTGCAATGGTAAGGAGTTGCTTTTGACCAGCAGAAATGTTTGCTGCATCCTCCTTGAGAATGGTATCATAGCCGTGCTCCATGGTTTGGATAAATTGATCGGCATATGCTTCTTTTGCAGCAGCAATAATTTCTTCTCTTGTTGCATTTGGGTTTCCGTAAGCGATATTTTCGGCAACGGTACCATTGAACAACCATGTATCTTGTAGTACCATTCCGTATAGGCTTCGTAGGTCGTTACGGCTATACTCTGCAATGTCAACGCCGTCAATCAAAATTCTACCTGCATCGATGTCGTAGAACCTCATTAGCAAGTTAACAAGCGTTGTCTTACCAGCGCCTGTTGGGCCTACGATAGCAATGCTGTCCCCTGCGTTAACATGCAAGCTTAAATCGGTGATAAGTGGCTTATCCTTGGTGTAGCTGAATGCTACATGCTCAATATCAACGGTACCAACGCAATCCTCAACAGAGATTCTTCTTTCACCTTCAGCAGTCATTTCTTCAAGGTCAAATACTTGGAATACACGCTCTGCTGCAGCAATTGATGATTGGATTGTATTAGCAATGTTAGAAATATTCTCGATAGGTTGAGCAAACTGTCTTGTGTATGAAAGTAGTGCTTGAATGTCACCGATTGTAACAAGTCCACTACCGGCTCTAATACCACCACCAACACAGATGCCTACATAAACCAAATTGTCAATAAATTTGATTGATGGAAGAATGATACCTGCAAGGAATTGTGATTTGCGTGTAGCCTTTTTGAGTTCCTTGTTGATTTGCTCGTATGTTAAGATACTTTCTTCTTCATGACCGTATAACTTGATTACACGGTGGCCAGTATACATTTCCTCGATGTGACCATTGAGCTGACCAATGCGCTTTTGTTGACGAGCAAACTCTACTTGTGAGCGTTTTACGATAACGCTTGAAACAACAAGCAAAATGGGCAAACTTACAAGAGCAATGATAGCAAGTAGCCAGTCGATTCTAACCATCATTATAAATACACCTGCAACAGTCATAACACCAGTTATAATTTGGTTGATGCTGTCTTGGAGTGTAAGAGATATCATTTCGATATCGATGGTGAAACGAGAAAGTACATCACCAAGTGGGGTTGCATCAAAGTAAGATAGTGGTACTTTGTCAAGTTTTAGCTTAACATCGGTACGCATGCGTCTAACAACCCTTTGGCTCATTGATGCTGCGATAAGTCCTGATGTAAATTGGAACAATGCGTTTAGTACATATAGTACTGCACAAGTCCAAAGAACAGGAGCAATGTAGGTGTTAAGTTGATTGGTGCCTTCTGGGGTAATATCAGTGAAGTACTGGATACTATCAACCAAAGCATTGGTAACTTTCTTCATAATATCTGGCACCCAAATTGCAAACCATGCACCGATTGCAGCAATCAAAATCATTGCAATCAACATGGGGTATTGGGGCTTGAGATACTTGATAAGACGAACTACCGTTGCCTTAAAGTTTTCGGCCTTGTCAACTTCTTTGATTTCTGGACCACCAACGCCCAAGGCACGACCTAAATCAAGCCCTTGTTGTTGTGGTTGTTGATTGGAGGTTACTTTTTCGAATTCACTCATAGTCCAAGTTCCTCCTCGCTCATTTGTGAAAGTGCAATATCACGGTATACATCGCAGTTACGGATTAGGTACTCGTGAGTGCCTTGTCCAACAATCTTACCTGCGTCAAGAACGATGATATTGTCTGCATCCATAATTGTACCAATACGCTGTGCAACAATTATGGTAGCGCTCTCTGAAGTAATCTTCTTGAGTGCTGTGCGTAGATTCTTGTCAGTACGGAAGTCAAGTGCCGAGAAGCTATCGTCAAACACAAGAACTTCGGGTTTACGGATGATAGCTCTTGCAATAGCAAGCCTTTGCTTTTGACCACCAGAGAAGTTACCACCACCCTGCTCTACTCTTGCATCAAGCTGACCTTCCTTTTCTCTTACGAAAGCATCAGATTGAGCAATAGCAAGTGCTTCCCAGCAATCTTCGTCAGTAGCGTCCTCCTTACCATACATAAGGTTTTCGCGAATAGTACCACTGAACAATACACTTCTTTGTGGGATAAAGCCTATCTTGAGACGAAGTTCATCTTGTGGGATATCTCTTACATCAACGCCATCAACAAGGATTCTACCTTCGGTAGCGTCATAGAAGCGTGGTATCAAATTGATTACCGAGCTCTTACCGCTACCAGTACCACCTACAATGGCAGTAACCTTGCCCTTTTCGGCATGGAAGTCGATGTTGGAGAGTATGTAGTTTTCGGCTTCATCGGAGTACTTGAAGTTTACATTTTCAAACTTGACGGAGCCAACTGAAGTATAATTTGTATTTGGTGTTTCGGGGTCTTTGAGTTCTGGCTCTGTTGCCAAAATTTCGTTGATACGAAGTGCTGATGCCGTTGCGCGTGGGAACATAACAAATACGGTAGCCAGCATAACGAGAGCCATCATGATTTGCGTCATATATTGGATAACAGCCATCATATCGCCGACATCGATATCTTCGTTGAAAGCGATTTGCTTTGATGCAATCCAAACAACACCAACCATTGAGCAGTTCATAACAACAGCGATTAGTGGTGCAAGAACAGCACACCAACGGTTAACTGCAATTGCAGTCTTGGTAAGGCTTTGGTTAACTTCGTTAAAGCGAACATTTTCGGTTTCTTGCTTATTGAAAGCACGAACAACACGGATACCAGTCAAGCCTTCACGAGTGATAAGTGTGAGCTTGTCAACCTTCTTTTGGATAACTTGGAACAAAGGATAAACAACCTTTGCAGCCATAACTGATGCGATAACCAAAATTGGAATATCGTATAGTAGAACAGATGTCATCTTGAGTGACTTTTCTGTTGCCATGATAAATCCACCGATAAGGGTGATTGGAGCAATAAGTCCCGTTCTCAAAATGAGCAAGAATACTTGTTGAATTTGGTTAACATCGTTGGTCGAACGAGTGATAAGGCTGGATGTTGAATACCTATCAAATTCGATGAGTGAGAATGTTTCGACCTTGCCGAATACCTTACTTCTTATGATAGCGCTGAACTCTGCAGCAAGATGGGAGCTGAGTAGTGCTGCAAGGATAGCGCAAGCACAAGCTGCAATGGTAAGTAAAA
>JAFXIB010000072.1 GCA_017533505.1 Clostridia bacterium
CGGTTAGAGTGCGTTCGTAATCAGCAAGAAGATTTGCAATGGTAACTTCTTCGGGGTTGTTTGAGATAGCTTCTTTGTAACCATCTGATAGGCTATGTGATTCAATAGCTGCTCTCATTTCGGCATCACTTGCTTCGTAGTTGCCACCATCTTGCTTACCAACCTTACGGAATAGGCTTACAAGTTCTCTGATACGGTTGTTAGCACGAGCATTAGCTTGTTCGGTGATAACTTCGTCGGTGTTGCTGTCGTCGCTACCTTGGGTTTGTGTTCTATAGTCTGCAAGACCAACGATATCAGTTGAGTACATAGTGCTTGAGCCTGCGTAAACAGGGTCAAGGTAAACATACATATTGAACAAAACATCTTCGATGGTAAGTGGATGTCCGTCGCTGAATAGAATGCCGTTTTTGATAACAAAAGTATAAGTTGTTTTATCGGTATTGGAGTCGTAGGAGTAGGTCATATCTTTTACAGCTACGGCTTCATCATCGCCATAAGCAACGGTTGCCTCTTCGTTAACATAACCAGTGGTAAGCATGCCGATTTGGGTCATAGAAACTATGGTAGCATCGGGAGCTGTGGTTGAGTAGAAGGGGTTGAACAAACCATCAAGAGCATCCGTCATAATAACGAGAGCATCTGTGCCACTATTGGAGTTGCAGGCAACAAGGGGGAGTACCAAGCCTGCAAGCATTGTAACAACCATTAGAATAGAAAATAGTTTTCTCTTCATTTAGTTATATAACCTCCATATTGTTTTCGTGTGAGTGAGTTTGGCTTAAGCTACCAAAGTGATGGTAACATTGCCGTTTGAGTCGGTGGAAAGGGTAAATAGTTCGCTAACGCTCTTTTGAACGGCAGAAGTATCACTTGGGTACTTGTCGTAGATGCCGTTAACAAACACCTTTTCGTTTGGCTCGGTAAATGCTACGCTCAATTCAGAAGTTGTGATTGAGCAACCACTATTGTTTTCATAAACAGAAAGGTTGATGTAGTATCTGCCAGCGATAAGATTTTGATATTTTTGTGAAACAGAAATAGCATCAAGCTTATCAAACATAAAGCCTTTACCACTATTGAGAAGTAGTTGACCTTTGGAAAGGGTTACTTTATCCAATTGAGCGCCACTATCAATCTTACCGGCAAATAGACCGTAGTAAGAGGGGCTACCATTGGAGTTATCTACACCACCGATGGTGAATGAAACATTGTTGAAGGTTACATCTTTGATAACAGCAGATGCGCCAACAGTACCAAACAAACCATAGCTTAACTTGGTGTTGTCTGCATATTGGGTTGCAGCGATGTTGCTGAACTTATGGTTATTACCATAAATCTTGCCGTTGAATGTATTTGATGAGAAAACAGCTGGCCAAACAGCATTTGCAAAATCCAAATCTGCTTGGATGTCGTAAATAGCTGTGCTATCTGCATTATTCAATAGGGAAGAAGCATTGTAAATTTTGTACCAAGTACCCTTCTTGTAAGTTGTATAAACATTTACAGATTCGGTTACAAAGTCGTTCAATACTTCGTCAAAGTATGATTCACCTTGGATATTTTCGGTGATTTCTTCGCTCATATCAGCAGAAGAGAATGCTTTGTCAAAGGTTTTGTTTTCAATTACAGGATATTGATTGTAACGGAGCTTGCCTGTTTCTTGGTTCCAAGTGGGATAATTCAATGATTCTGCATCAACAACAGCAGTAGGCTCTTGTGGGAAGGAACCATCATCGTTTTGTGCATAGATATTGAACTTTGTAAAAGGAATCCATCTTGCGCTGAGTACGAGAACAGGGGTTTCTGCGCCCTTAACCTTTGATGCTTCAAAGGGGAAAGCATCGCCAAAATTCCACTTTTGGTTGGTGATGGTATATGAGCCATCAGCATTAACTTTGGTTACATACCAGCCAGCAAGCTTATGGTTATTGCGAGATGCAGTTTGAGCAGAGCCACGGATAACTTCGTCTGCTGGGTCAACAGGAACGATGCTCTTTTTGCCATCGCCAAGAGATGTTGCCTTGCTCAAGTTAAAAACATCAACAAGGGTAACATTGGGAGTTTCAAGGAATACACCACCATTAATATTGTATTTAACACTAACGGTATTGCCATCCTTGTTTAGTTGCTTATAGGGAGTATCCCATTGGTTACAGGATACTACTGTGAGAGCAACTATCATACAAAGAGCAATTACAATTGTAACTAAAACTTTCTTATTCATTATCTTCTTCCTTTTCGGAAAGGGCTTCCGATTGGGTTATTTGTTGGGTGGGTTGAGTGTCTTGTTGTGATTCGGTTTCAGGTAGGGGGTCAATTTCTACGAATTCGTCTGAAGCAGGATTGTAAACTACAACTCTTCTAACAACCTTCTTGACCATCTTCTTTACAACCTTTTGGTTTGGTCCGGGGACAAGCTTCTTGGGAGCTTTCTTTCTCTTCTTTCTTGGTGGGAGACGGAGCTTACCATTTAGATGTAGATATACAAGGAGAGCGATTGCACCAATTACACCAATTGAACCAAATACGATTGAGAGAGCAAGAGCAGGAATATTTATGGTTGCTTCGGCATCTGGAGTTTCTTCTGGAGTTTCTTCCGAGCCACCACCAGCAAGGTTTTCGAGAGTCTTTAGTCTTAATTCGGCATCGGTTAGTTTTTGATAGTTGGAAACCAAAGCGCGTTGTTCGTAAGAAGCAATCTTATCATAAGCTTCCCTTGCTGCTTCAACGAGAGCCTTGTCGGTAAGTTGAACAACTTCTGGGAGTCTTGCAATGATAGCGATAGCATCAAGGGTTACTTCGTCAGCAGCAGCTGCGCCCTTGATAACAACATCAAAGTATTGGTTCCAAATTAGGTTATCGTAGTTTTGTCCGTTTACTGGGCGAACCATAACGAGCTTGTTGGCAACCTTACCTACATAGTCAACGAAGTTTGCACCATATAGGAAGTTGGAGCCGATTGGCATGCCATAGTCGTCAAGAACATTCCACATAAAGAACTTAACAATACCAAGACCATCCCAGCCATATTCCATAGCGTGCTCTGGGAGCATGGGTGAGTTTTCGCCTGAAGTGTTGTAGATAAGGTCATATTCTTCTTCAAGGACAGGAGCATCGTAGCTTTGGAATGTTACAATGCGTAGGTTGTTTGCCTTGTAGAATGCTTTGTGACCGATAGAAGCAAGGGTGTATGGAAGGATAACATTTACAACATCAGCACCCATAAATGCCATTGCACCAATTCTTACAGTGTTTTCTGCAACATAAACGGTGCTTTCAGTGCCAGCATAAGTGATAAGTTCATATCCATTTGGAACTACCTTATAAATACTGCCGTCGATAACCTTTATGGTGTCGCTGATAGCATAGGTTGTAGTTGTGGAGGGGTACTTGACGCCATTGAACTCTTCGTCAACAGTTGTGTAGAATTGACCACTTACATCACAGTTGCCGAATGGGTTATCTTCAATATTAACAAGCTTGTCGCCAAGGGTTACGGTAAATGGAGATAGAGTTTCCTTCAAGAAAGCACCTTCGCCAATGGATACTGCGCCACTTAAATCAACATCGCTCAAAGCAGTATAAGCAAATGAGTAGTTGCCGAAGCTTGCAATCTTTTCTTCGCCGTTGATAGTTGCAAGAGCTTTTGAGTAGCTGAATGCACCTTCGCCTACGGAGTTGATGTTAGCACCAAAGGTTACACTTACAAGAGATTCGTTTTCGGTGAAAGCGAATGAGCCGATGTCGGTTGCATTTGTAAGGGTTAGATTTTGTATTTTTGAGCCAGCGAATGCTTCGGAGCCGATGGTTACAACCTTATCAAGATTGATGTTTTCAAGAGAATCGGTGTCAGCAAAAGCTCTGCTTCCAATTTGCTCAACGCCATTGCCAAGAGTTACAGTTTCGAGCTTATCAACATAAGCAAAAGCATCTGCACCGATAGAAGGAGCATTGATTTCTACTTCTGTTAAATCGCTTGCGTACATTCTATATCTATAAGCGCCGTCCACATCAAGAGCGTCGCCAAGACGAGTATCTTCGTCTGCATTGTAGTAGAACAATGTGAAGATAACACCACTGAATGCTTCGGAGCCGATGTGCTTTGCCTTGCTCAAATCAATGGTGGTTAGGCTGTCTGCGTTGTAGAATGCTTGGTCGCTGATATATGCGTTAGCGCCAAGGGTAATGCTTGTAGCCTTACTTGCACCATAGAATGCGCCTTTACCAATGGTTACATCATCGCCGATAGTGATGTTTAGGAGCTTACTTGTTAGGTCATAGTAGTAAACAACACGGCCTTCGTGGTCAACGCCAGGTAGTGCAGTTGCCTTAAAGTTAAGGTCCCAAGCAAGACGGAATGCGTAGTTGCCAAGTTCTACATTGTTACCTACGGAAACGGTAGTTAGTTCAGTACATTCTTCAAATGCGCCTGTGCCAACAACCATGCCATTTGGAATGGTTACTTCAGTAATCTTTGTGCCAGCATAAGCAAATGCACCAATTTTATCAAGGGCAGTAAAGCTGTGGACATCGGTAATAGCAGTCTTAAAGAATGCGTAATCGCCAATTTCAGTTAGCTCTCCAAGAGTGATAGAAGCAAGGTTTCCACATTCGCTGAATGCGTGATTCATAACCTTGGTTACATTGTTAGCTGTAAAGGAAGTAATCTTCTTGTTGCCTGATAGGGCGGCGGTATTGATGGTTGTTACGGTAGGCTCGGTGATTTCAAGAGCGCCAGCATAAGCAGGAGCAACAAGCATCAAAGTATCGCCTGTCTTGTTGAGCATGTAAGGCTTGTTTTGGACAGGATAGAAGGTTTGGTTGCCTTCGGCAATGGTAATAGATGTTAGGTTGGTTTCGTGGAATGCGTATTCGCCTATAACAGCAACATCCTTACCAAGTGTAAGAGATGATAGTTGTGTACACTCGTTGAATAGACCAGTTGGGATAACAGCAGCATTAACGGTAACAGCAGTTAGCTTTTCGCAACCAGTAAATGCAAATTGACCGAGTTTGATCTTTTCTGCATTGATAATTAGGGTTTGGAGAGATGTGTTGTTGCCGAAAGCATATTGACCAACAGATTGGGTATGTTCGGATAGAACAACTTTAGTTAGCTTTGTATTGTTAGCAAATGCGTAGTCTGCAATAGCGATAGTCTTGTCGAAAATCAAGTTGCCCTTTAGTGCGCAGTTAGCAAACGCTTCTTGGTTGATGAACTTAACATGCTCAATACCCTTGATGGTTTCAAGTGAAGTACAATTGAAGAATGCACCATAGCTTATGGTTGTTAGGGTGCTTGGTAGGGTGATGCTCTTGAGTGCTGTTAGGTTAGCAAAAGCATAAGCGCTGATGGTTTCTACACCTTCTGGGATAACAACATCGGTGATGGTGTTGTCGCCAAGGAACCATTGCTTTGTAAGTTCGGGGTTTTCGTCGTTGATGATATCGTTTGAGCCTTTTTCAATAAAATCGTAGTTAGAGAATGCAAAAGTACCGATTTCGGTAATAGCAAGGTCTTCGGGGATGATAACAACGCCACCAAGACCATAGTAATGTGTAAGAGTGGGACCACTTGTTACATATGGCTCTTGAACGGTTATGGAAAGGCTCTTGGAATAGAAGGTGGATTCACCATCTTTTAGTACCTTAACAGAAACAGATGCAAAGCCTTCAGCTTTGGCAGTTATCTTACCAGTTTGGTCTACTTCAACGATATTCTTGTTTGATGAACTATATTGAACGGTGGTTCTTGATGGATAGTATGCAACCATGTCGTAACGGAGAGTTACAGATTCGGAAGGATACATCTTGAGGTCCATGCTGTTGCCAGAGAATGTTCTTTCGTCACCGGTAGAACCGATTTCGCGTTCGGTTGAGTCAAGCATATAGTATGCTTTGTTGGTTAGGTAACCAGTTATTTCAAATCTACTTACAACAGGCTCATCAAATTTCTTAAATGAATATTGCTTGCCGTCAGAACCTGTGTAGTTTTCGTTTTCAGCAAGAACTTTTACCTTTACAGTAAAGTATTTTGTGGGGGTGTAGTATGCTCTGATACCACATACACCAGCGCCAGTTGCCAAAATCTTTCCATCAACAATCTTTGCTACGCTTTCATTTGTTGAGCGATAGTCAAGTAGTTCTGCCCATTCGGTTGATGGATATACGATAGGAGCAAGGTTGTAGGTTTCATTTGGAGAAAGTACAATTTCTTCTTCTGTGAAATATCCATCGATAAACTTGCTGGGGAGAGCAATTTCATAGGTAGCTGAATTTAAAGCATAGTCGTATACGGAAACAGTAAAAGTATTCTTTTCGTATGCGTTCTTGATTTTGTCAATATGGTCTGTCAACTCATAAGTGATATATGAAGTGCTATTGAAGTTGGAATAGATAGGTGTCATGTAGTGGTCAAAGCCATTGAGAGCAAGGGCTGTGCCATCGCTTGATAAGCTTACGCTACCAACAAGAGCGCTCATGGAGTAGTGGTTGTCGTAAACAGCTATCTTTGCAAATAAGCGATTTTTCTTTTCGGATTGATCGTATTCGGTGTAGAATTCTACATCTTCAACGATAGGAGCTTGGAAATCCACTACGAGTGGGAATGAGAATGTATTATTTAAGTTTGTGTTAACGCCACCATCGCCGTAGTCAAGTTTACCAGCAATATTTACGGTATAAGCAGTATTGTTTTTCAAGTTATTATCTATTGCACTGAACTCAATCTTCAGTTGAGCAGGAGCAATAGGTCCACCATCACCATAAGCCTTACGGATATCTTTTTCGGTTTTATTATATACAACTTCGCCGGTTGCATCTTCTACAATGGTGGTAGTGATTTCGCTGGCGTTACGAAGAAGTCCGAGCCAAGCAAAACGAAGAGAGTTTATACCAGATGTGCTGTTAGTTAGAGAAATATATTTTCTGTCAGCACTAATCATGTTGCTACCGGGTTTTTGTTCAAAGTAGTAGGTACCAAGGAAGCTTACATAGTCAGCATAAACGCCACCTACGGGACGGCTTGCATAAGCATCAGGTAGAGTCTTATCAAGCATATCAATAGAGTCGTCAAGCTCATCCTTGTTTGTTGCAAAGTAATCAAGGTCGAGCATTGGAGCCACTGTCCAATCGCCATAGAATGCAAGATAGGGGAAGCCGATATCGGTTATGCCGTCAACACCCTTTAGAGTTACAAAGCCTTCAACATACATGCCGTTTGCAAAACTGTCGTCAAGGTACTTCTTGTTCTCGTTTGTGAGTGTGATTGTCATTGTGATAGAAGCAGTTTGTCCAGCACCAATGCTTACTCTGCTACCATTCAATGTACCATTTGAAACGGAGTTGATGGTTACCTTTGCGCCATCAAGAATATATCCGTCTTCGGTAACGGTGGTTTGACCTTGTTTGGTTTCGGTTTCGCTTACACCTTCGGTCATAACGATGGTGTTGATGTCATAGCTCAAAGTGTTTGTACCAAAGTTGCGAACATCAAAGTGGAACTCATATACACCGGTCTTTGTTGGGTCGTCGCCAAGCTCAACCTTGGATTTATCCATCAAAGAACCATCTTTACGACTGTAAGTTAGGATAACAGCATCGGTTTGAGCAGAGTCAACAACATTTGCAAGACCGGAGCCTTGTTTACGAACGGAATAGGGTAGGCCGTTGGTGTTGTAAACAACATCAGCTGTGGACATAAGAAGTCTATTTACCATCGCAGCAACTTCAACATTATCGTTAGCGATTTCTGGGAAGTTAGCCTTAACATATTGACGAATAAGAGCCGTTACGCCACTAACATTAGGTGTTGCCATTGAGGTACCAGAAATTTCGTCATAGTCTTGTCCTGGAACAGAACTCAAAATGTTTCCGCCGTGAGCGGTAAGTTCTGGTTTGATTTCGAGGTCAGGAGTGGGGCCCCATGAGCTAAAGTCACTCATAAAAGGACCGGATGCTTGGCTTCTGGAAATTTTGATAGTTCCGCTCTTATGAGAAGCGAGCATTTCGCCTTCGTCTTGAGAAATAGAACAAACGGCAATCTTGGTATCGCCAACATTCATACGGATGTCACCAGAAACATTATTGTAAACTATGACGCCAGCAGCACCTTGCTCTTGAGCGATATTAGCCTTTTCTTCAAAGGTGTTGGAGCCACGAGCAACAAGTGCAACTTTGCCAGTAACATCTATGCCAGTGTAGTCTGCGGTTCTACCAACGCCAGGGATGGTAATATATTCTATTGAAATGGAGTCTTGGCCGTCTGGGAGAAGGTCTTCTACGAAGTCCTTTTCTTCAGCAACGCGGTTGGTGGATTCCATAAAGTAGATGATTTTGTTATCGTAAAGGATATAAGAAGTTTTTGCGCCATTGATAGAAGCAATGGAGATAGCACCCTTATAGGTTGAAGGGCTGGATACGGTAGCAGAGTCTGGGTTAGATGTTAGACCAAGGTTACCGTTTTTATCAGAGTTATAGGTGGAGTTGAAGGAGTTTGATGCAGCAACAACCATGTTGATACCACGATCACGGATTTTATCATAAACACCACTGATTGCTTCCTTGTCGGACTCACGGCTAAAGCCACAGCTAGTACCGATACTCATGTTGATGATATCAACGCCGATAACAACGCAGTCCTCAAGAGCGCGAAGAATCCAAGAAGCTCTTGCTTGAGCGTCGGTGTCGCTAAAAATCTTGAATATAGCAAGTTGAGCTTCGGGAGCAACGCCGGTGATAACATCGTCATTACCTGCGATAACACCTGCTACGTGAGTGCCGTGGTTGGAGTAAAGGGGATAGACATCGGAGTCACCGTCAGCATAGTCAAAAGCGTAAGGAACCTTTTCGCTGATATAAACATCTTCTGCTGTAAGACCTGATTGCATTGTGCTTGCAACGGTGTCGTTGATAACAGCTTGAACATCTTGGAGAGTCATACCAAGGTTAGCGCGATCTGCATGGAAGTTTGAAGTTGCAAATGCGGTATGGTAGTAGTCAAGACCGGTGTCAAGTACAGCAACAACGGTACCTTCGCCTTGATACTCAAAGTTGGAGCTATCAAAAATACCAGTGTCGTAAACATTAACTGCGTTGTCAACAAGGACATTTTCGTAAGCTTCGGTTTCGTATACTTCGGAAACGATAACTTCTGCTCTATCGCCAACGATGTCGCAAACATTGCTGAAATCTTTTGCCTTGATGATGATTTCCTTACCACTCAAAAGGGTGTAGTAGTCGACGCCATTGTCGTAGTTAAGACCATATTTTTTGAGGTCAGCCAAGATGGACTCATTTGTAGAGTCGATATTGCGACGGATAGCCTTTGCATCATCGGAAAGGAAGTACTCTTGGAGAGTTAGGTTAGTACCAGATTTATCATAGCTGTCAATGATGTTCTTGTCGCCTGTTGAAAGGATGACGGAGATATACTCACTATCCTTTACGGTAGAGGGGAGCTGTTGAACAACTTTGGTATTAAAGTAATCTTCAAGGTTGACTTTGATATCTTTGTTGGAGAGCTTGATGAAAGGTTCTGCTTCTTGAGTGTTATCAACAAAGTCGTTATTTTGGACTGTTGTCGTATCGCAAGAGCAGGTGCATACCATCAAGGCAACCAGCAACAAGCTGACCAAAGTCAATAGGGTAGGTGAAATTCTTTTGGATTTTCTACTTGACATACAAACTTCCTTTATCTTTTTCGTTACGAAATTATTGCGCGTTAATATACCCATATTAAAGGGTAGGCTCAACCATTTTAGCACAACATTGCGTGCGAGCGCAACTTAAGTATAAATATTTATATATAAAAAATTAATTTTTATTATGTAAATTAATAGTAAACCATAAAACAGACCAAATTTTGGCAAAAACGAATTTTAATACAAAATATTTGATTTTATCGCACATGCGTGATAAAATAAATTCTGTATAAGAAAAAGTGTTCTCTTTTTCCAAAAGGCACAAAATTTTGGTCAAAAAGGGGCAAAAAAGGAGAGTTTTTAATGAGAAAAAAGACAGTAATTGCATTACTTCTTGTTTTCGCCATTATCATGACAGGTATGCTTGTTGCATGTAACAAAGAGTGTACCGAGCACATCGACGCAGATGGCAATCTAAAGTGTGACAACTGTGATGCTGACATGTCAACAGACGATGGTGGCAATGGTGATGGTGGTACTACAACCCCAAGTGGCAAGGCAACTTATACCGTTACCATCAAGAGCATGGCAGGTGTTCCAATCAAGACAACTGCATATGTTACGCAAGCAAATGGTGACCTAAAGAGCTATATTGCAACCGACGAAGCAACTGGTACTGGCTCAAAGGAAATTGAAGTTGGCGAATACTACATTGAGCTTGGCTCATTGCCAGATGGTTATGTAGCAGATGAAAAATACTATTTCCAAAAGAGTGTTTCAGGCGAATATACTGCAAACATCGTAGTTGGCACAGAAGTTGTATCAGGCGAGCACAAGAGATATGAGCTTGGTAGCGTTATGAGAGATTTTACTGTTAACACAGTAGATGGTACCACATTCACTTTGAGTGAAGCACTCAAAGAATACGATGGCGTACTTCTCAACTTCTTCTATACTACCTGTGGTCCATGCGTTAATGAGTTCCCATATCTCAACGAAGCAGCTGGACTGTATAGCGATGATATCGCAGTTATCTGTGTTGATACCAATGGTCAACAATATGACACTTTCAACTATGTAAAGGATTTCTATTACAGCGAAGGATACTTTGCTGGTACTTTTGATGAGCCTCTTACAAATCTCAAGATGGGTGTTCACGAAAACTCACTATTCTCTGCATTCAACGCAAGTGGTTATCCAACATCAGTTATGATTGACCGTTATGGCGTAATCTGCTTGATTGAAACAGGTGGTGTGCCTTATCTATCACCCTTCAAGGCAATGTTTGATTACTTTAGTGCAGACAACTACACCCAAAAGCTATTCAACAGCTTGGAAGAACTAACTCCCAAAAAGAAGCCAGGCGAGCTTGGTTTTACTCAACCAGCAAGTAGCGCAATCGCAGCTGTTATGAATGGCGCAAATATGACAGATGTTGTTTACTATCCAGAAAACGAAGCAATTGATGCTGACACCTATTGGCCTTTCTATGTAGGCGAAAAGGACGGTCAAGCATGTGTAGTTTCCACCAACAATACTGCCATCAACGATGTAGAAGACAACTATGCTACCGTTGCTGCAATGAATGTTGATGTAGCTCTCCAACAAGGACAAGCATTGAGCCTTGATTACTACTGCTCAACCGAGCGTGGTGGCGACTACTTCTATGTATTGGTAGATGGCGAACTTATCTACACCATTTCAGGCGAAGGCACCGAGTGGGAAAAGTGCTATCCCTTTGTTGCAACCAAGGATGACACTTACAAGGTCAGTTTCGTTTACAGCAAGGATTATGACACCGACAAGGGTGATGACTGCATTTACCTAAAGAACTTTGACATCGTAAACGCAAGCGCAATTGACAAAGAAACATATATCCCAAGAAACGCAGTTTCAGATCCTACTGAAATGAACGATGGGTACCTAAACTATGCAGAAGTTGTATTCAACGAGAACGATGGATACTACCATGTAAACAATGCAAATGGACCTCTCCTTCTTGCAAACCTTATGAACTATATTGTTGATGATAATAGCGCTAACAAGACCAGCCTATATCTCTATTCATACGAAAACGCAAAGAACGATGGATGGGAAGATGAGTATGCAAGATTTGTAAACTTCTGCTCATATGCATCTAACTCCGAAATCGGTGGATACTGCACAGTTAATGCTGAACTCAAGGGCTACCTTGAAGACCTCAACATTCTCTACAAGGGTGGTGTTATGGACGATAGCGCAAATGGCTGGTTGCGTTTCTGCCGTTACTATGATGCATACGGCACCAGCAATCAACTTGAAGACCCAATCGCAGGTCTATCACCATTCAGCGCATACAAAGCAGTTGTTAACGAAACTGTTGGCGAAAATGTTTATCCAAACTCCGTAACATATAAGACCATCATCATGCCTCGTGGCAAGCTCTTCAGCTTTACTTCTGAAGAAGGTGGTGTATATCGTATTCTCTCAACAGGCACCGAAGAAGTTGATGGTTGGATTTTTGATGAAGAAGGCTTCTATGCAAAAGTTCCACTTCTTGAAGCTGACCATATAGAAAGACTTGTTGACACCAACTGTGATGGGGCTTATTCACAAATAGAATATGGCTCACAAAATGTTTGCATGAATTATTACTTTGAACCAGGTAAAGAGTACTTCATCGATATTGCATACTACGATACCACCCAAGCCGGCACAATCAGCTTTAAGATTGAGCGTCTTGGTGACACTTATACTCAATTTAGATATGCATCTCCTGCACCATTCACTTACTACATTAACCCCGAAACAGGTGAAGAAGTATTTGATCTTATCGCTGGTGGTGTAACCCCAGTATTCAACGAAGAAGACGGCTACTATTATGTAGGCAAATCCAAATTATATGTTGATATTACCATGCCAATTATCACAGGTTTCTTGAGCGATAGTATAGAAGAAGCTGTGGAGAAGGGCGCATTTGATTTCACGAGAATTGCTCAATTTGGAGATGATGGAAAGGTATCCGGATATATACCAAGCATTGATGTAAACGGCAACCCCATTGTTGACACAAGCATTGTTGATGGCAAGGAAGTAAAAACCCCACGCATTCTTGTTGTAAAAGATGCATTAGGAAACGACACCGAAATCAAGGATTACACAGCAAAAATGCAAGAGTACATTGCCACCAAGATGATCGTTGCAGATGGTGAACCAGGTTCAGAAGCATCTCTTTCAGCAGGATGTATTGCTGTTGATAAAGATATGGCAGTTATGCTCCAATATCTTGTAGACGCACATTCCTTCCGTGGCGTACCAAATGCATGGACAAAGCTTTGCTACTACTTTGAATATTTGGGACCCCAATCAAACGATTAAGAAACCCAAAATCATCAAAACTTTATAGATAGGGGGCGCGATAATGCGCCCTTTATATAGGAGAATGTATGAAGAAAACCCTAAAAATTTTAGCTATCGCAATGTGCCTTTTTGTTGTGCTAACAGCCCTTGTTGCATGTAACGAAGAGTGCACCGAGCATGTTGATACAGATGGAAATCTCAAGTGTGATAACTGTGGCGCTGATATGAGCCAACCTAATGATGACAACGGTGATGATGTTCCATGTAATCACGACGACTACAACCTTGACGAAAAGTGTGACTTATGTAATGCAGACATGCCACTCAACGATGGACTTGCAACATACTCTGTTCAAGTTAGCAATGGTGTAGGTGGTGGATATGGCGACTTTATCGTTGAGTTTTTACGCAATGGAAACTCTGTTGCAGTAAAGCGCACAGATAAAGATGGTTATGTATATGTTCGACTTAGTCAAGCAAAATATACAATAACATTGGTTGACACCCAAGATCGTGGACTTGTATATGATGTAAGCACAAAGGAACTTACTTCTACTGTAAAGAGCTTGGTTATTGTTGCAGCAAACGATGCTAACAACTTGCAAACAACAACCATTATGGGCGCAGATATGAATGTTTTTACAACCGAAGAAGCATATGCTATTTTGGGTGAAGGCTCATATAGTATTGATGTAGAAACTTCAAAGATAGTGCCTATTGTATGGGTAGCAAAATATGCTGGAGTTTATACTTTTACATTCCAATCTGAAGTAGGTGTAAAGATGACACAGCATGGTATCCCTGCATATGTACAAGCACATGATACTACAGATGAAAAGAATAGAATTAGCGACGAAAGCTTTAAGATTACTATATATAGTTTCAATCTTGCGAATTCATCAGATTCTATTGGCGAAAGTACCCCGTTTGTAATCGGAATTAAGGCTAATGTAATAGCAGGAAACGGCATCCTCAAGATAGAAAAGACTGCTGAAACACCTCCATCACACTACGATGTACCATGGACCGAAAACAACAGCATACTTCCAGGCGAAGTACCATTTGGCAGTGAACTTACAAAGAATAGTTTCACATATGTTAAGCTTGATGGCACCGACAAGGCTGTTTTCAATCCAAACGATGGACTATATCACCTCAATTCTGCTGACGGCAAGGTACTTTATATCCAACTTAAGTACACACCAGCAACTTTGCCCGATGCAAATTCATCAGAAGGCAATCTATTCTCATTTGAAGCACTTGTAAGCAATGGCGCATTTAGAGTAGAACGCCTTGACGGCAACCAAGAGGTAATATCCAAGATTGACTATACGGCACATTTGAATGCTTGTTTGGAAAAGGTCAATGCACTTGACAACGAAGACAACCGTTTGAATAATGCAGGCACCTATTATCTAACCGAAAGCATGATAGAAGGACTCAAGGACTATGGTGACTACAATGGCTGGTGGAAGGAAAGTGGCAACATCTTTGGCGAAAGCCTTGCATCCATCAATCCCGAGTATGCATGGATGTTTGCCGTTTGTTATCTTGCATAGTTTAGATTGAACTAAAACCCTTAACTCTCTATTTTCAAAGGGTAGAGTTAAGGGTTTTGTCACCAAAATATGTCTTTTACCAATCAATATCTTGACATATTAGCTTTTTATATTATAATAAACCTATATTCACAAATCTTAATTTAGGAGTAACATAAATGAAAAAATCAAGAATACTCTCATTAATTCTTGCAGTTATGCTCATTTTGGTTATGTCCGTTACACTCATTGCTTGTAACGAAGAATGTACCGAGCATATCGACGAGAATGGCGACCTCAAGTGTGACAACTGCGAAGCAGATATGGGCACAGATGACGGCAATGGCGATGGTGGCAACACCGATACTCCCGCTAATACCGAAACATATACCTTTACTGTAAAAGACCAAAATGGTAATGGTGTTCCTGGTGTAACCATCGAGTTTACTGTCAACGGCAAAAACCCTGTTACTGCAACCACCAATGACAACGGTGTAGCAACAGCAAACCTTGCAAAAGATGCTGTTTTGGTACAAGCTGAAATCATGGACTACGACAACCAATACATCATTGATGACGAGGGTCCATTCACATACGAAGACACCAAGAGCTTTGTGTATGACGAAGTAATCAAGCAAAATGAATTTGTTATTACTGTTGTTGACAACGCAGGTGCACCCGTTGAAGGAGCAATCATTCAACTTTGTTTCGGTGATATCTGCAAGCAACCCAAGACGACATCAAAGATAGGTAAGGCATCCATCTTTGCAACTGAAGATGTAGCAAGCGCATATGTTTCCATCAACGAACTTCCATCAGGATATGCACTCCAAAATGGTGGAAAGTTACATGTTGGTAATATAGAAGACTATGCAAAGTACACAAACTTTAATGCTAACAACGAAATTCAAATCGTAGTAGACAAACTCAATGTGGTCACCGTAACAGTCGGTGACCTTTTTGGTTCATATATCAAGGACATCAAAATTGATATCTACAACGCATCAAATGATGTTTTGGTAGCAACATTGGTTACCAATGAGCAAGGCAAGGCAGAGTTTATTCTTCCTGTTGGCGATTATTATTTCAAGGCATCACACAATGGCAACGACCCAAGATATACTTGGGTTCGCCATGAAGAAGGCTTACAAGAAATTGACAGCAATAGCATCTCCACAACTTTTGTTGTGAAGTCTGTAATTACATATACTTTTAATGCAACAAGAAGCACAAATAAATATGGCTTTGAGGGAGTTGGAATCAAATTCTTTAACAAGCTTTTTGAAGAGGTGAGTTTTTTAGATCCTAATGAAAATGAAGTAGTTTACGCAAATGCAACTTTTGATTCAAACGGAGTTGCTACAGTGAATGCTCCATACGATGCATATTATGCAGAAGTATATGGCATAGAGTCAACAGGGCATGCCGATCTTATCACTCTCCAAAAGGATGGCAAAACAACATATGATGTTGCTATCATCGACGATGAAATCGCTGGCACAACTCAAAACCCCATAGTTCTTCACTATGGCACCAATAATGGTCACGATATGCAAGCAGGCGACATCCTTACATTCAAAGTTTTCAACCCCAATGGTGGTAAGCTTGTTATCAAAAATGCCAATGTAAAGGTTGTTGTTGGAAATCAAGAAGGCGAAGTTGTTGGAGATACCATTCAAGTAACTCTTGGAACGGAAGCTGAAGAAATCATTACAATTGAAGCAAAGAGTGAACTATACGCAAATCAATGGGGCATTGAAGTTGCTGTTGAAGGAACCAAAAGCAAGCCTTATGCTCTTTATGATGACCAAATTATGACAGATGGTCAACCAATTGAAATCAATCTTGTAAACGGTAAAGCATATTATACCTTCTATGCAAACAGCATGGACGCAACTTTGCATCTATGGTCTAATGACGATGTAGGTTTTTATGATCTTGCAGGTGATCCTATAAGCGAAAAAACCATGGCAAAAGATGATGAAATTACCTTCTATGTCGTAGGCGAAGGAGAAGTAACCATTATGGTAGGATATTCTATTGAGAACATTAATTATTATGTAAGCGTATCAATAGATGAAGGCGAAATTGAAGAAGAAATAGAGGTTGCTCTTGTATATAACGGAGATCAAATTAGAACAGCTGTCGTAGATGGTCAATATGCAATATTCGAAGATGTTCAAAAATACCCTCTCTCTCTTGTAAAAGCTGTGATAAAACCCGAAAAAGTTCCAACAGGATATTCTATTCTTGAAGGACAAGAAGATGGTGTATTCTTTGATTTGAAAAACCATGTAGATGGGTTACGATACGAAACAGCCATTAATCTTGAGCTTATCCGCGATGGTTCACAAAATGCACCATATAAGTGGCATAAAGAAGGAATTTATGGTATGCCAACCGAAATAACAGCAACAATTACTGCTGGTGGCGAAGTATACTATGATTTCTTTGGTTATATAAACGAAGTACAAGTTCTAAATTATTATGTATATGTAATGGGCAACCAAAAGATTTATATGTATAAAGATACTGATGCAGATGGCAACATCAACTTCGATACAGCAAGCGAAGGAACCTTTGATTCTGCAAAGAATGCAACATGGTTCCAAGTTCCAGTTGGCGAACCCGTTATTATCAAAGTAACATCTGATACAGCTACAACTCTTACACTAAAGTGTAAGGAAGGCGCTGTTCCAGATATGAGCAGTGGCGAAGAAGAAGAGCCCGATGCTGAGGTTCATTAGAATATCCCTTCGATTTGGTAGAAGGAGCTATCACAACTCCTGCGTTTATCGAAGGAACAGGTGAAGATAATAAAGGTATAACAGAATATTACTATGTTTATGAAGCAACGGGATGGTGTACCATAAGCTTTGAAATGGGTGAAAACGCTGCTGTGTCTATCATAAATTCAACTGGGATTGGTAGTTCAGCGTATGAAGAACCTATAACTTTAGCAGCTGGAGAAAAAATCTTGATTTCGATATGGAATGAAATGTTCTTTACTGATGCAGTAAGCGTAACAGTAACCATCGTATAACAACTTTTAGACAAAACAAAATGCACTCCAAACGGAGTGCATTTTTTATGTGTTAAATTTGGTTACTTTGCAAGAGCTTCTTGGGCGTATCCTTTTAGCTCTTCGTAGCTATGGATAGATTTTACTATCTTATGGGTTATGACGCCATTTTTGTCAATTATAATCGTCATAGGATAGGTATCTCTGCCACCAAGTTGCTTGTAGTAACGGTCAATGCTGGTTGCTGTGTTTTCGTCGTCATAAGTGGTGAGCATCTTGGTGTTTGGATAATGTGTTGTAAGGTATTCAGGAGCCTCTGGAGCTGTCAAAGAGGTGTGCACAGCAATTACCTTTACTTGTCCGTCAAATTCGTTTGCCAAGTCGTCAAAATAGGGGAGCTCTGCTTTGCATGGACCACACCAAGTGCCCCAAAAGTTGATTACTACAACTTGACCACGCAAAGACTCAATGTTTGTTGTGCCTCCACCAAATACATTGCGCATATCATATGTGGGCGCAAGATTGCCAACCTTGTTGCCTACCTTTAGGTCAGGGTTGGTGGGGTTTGTTGTTGTGTTGTCGTCATCACCTTGTTCCAAATCGTCTGCTGGAATCTTGTCTATTGCGTTGAAGTATACAAGCGCACCGGTGAGCACGGCAAGTAGAAGAACAACTATTACTGCAGAATATATTTGTTTTGAGTATTTCTTAAGCATCTTTGTTCTCCTTTTCTTCTACTTGAACATTGAGAGTGGGTTCAATTTCATTTGCATGGAGTGCGAACTTTCCACCCTTCCAGCTGATGGCTTTTGTGGGACAAACGGGGATACATTCGCCACAGCTTATACATTCTCTATCACCTACATGTTTTATATCCATTTTACAATGGGTTACACACTTTCCGCAGTCAATACAGTTGCCCTTGTCGTATGTGATACCTACAAAGCTAATTTTGTTAAATAGGCTATATAGCGCACCAAGTGGACAGATAAAGCGACAGAAGAAGCGATATGTAAAAACACTTGTTACAAGGACTACAGCAAGAACTACGAACTTCCAAGTGAACAATCCACCGAGCATAGTGAGTAGTTCAGTATTTGCTGGGTTGGATAGTAGTCCTATTGCGCCACCAAGAGTGCCGGCTGGACAGACATACTTGCAGAAAGCAGGGATAATGCTATCTTCCATTATGAACATAAGTGGGATTATGATTACAAACACAAGCAATAATACATATTTGAGGCCACTTAATGCCCTTGTAACACTGCCTTTTTTGACTTTTGGGGATTTGATTTTGTAAACCAAATCTTGTATTAGTCCAAAGGGGCAAAGGAAGCCACAAATCCATCTACCGAAGATAAGTCCATAAAGGAGTATTATAGATATCATATAGTAGGGGGCTCTTTTGTCGGAAGCTATCAATGAGTTTTGTAGTGCACCAAGAGGGCAAGCCATTGCAGCACCTGGACAGGAGTAGCAGTTTAGGCCGGGGGTACAGATGTTTTTGAGTGGACCTTTATAGATAGTGCCGGTTGCGAAGCCCTTTAGGTTTGCGTTGAACAACAAAGCAGAGTAGAGCTGAATCAACCTTCTTTTGGAAGGAAGATATTTTTCCACTTTAGCGTACAAATTTTTGAAGAATTCTTTTATCTTATCCATATTAACCCAGTCCTATACATTCCGTGCAGATACGAATAGCCTTGCCGAGAACATCAGCAACGCCACCATTTAATATGCCAAGTACCAAGAATACAACGGCAACAACATAGACAACAGCGCGCACTACCCAAATGGTAATGTCCTCATGTTTATTTAGCAAAGCTTTTGCTTGCAAAACAAGAGCTTGAGCCTTGTCGAGCAAAGGAACGCAAAAATAGCTCTTTGCGCCACTCATAATTTCTTTGTTTTGCTTGATTGCATTTTTGAGTAGATTAAGTTCGCGTTTTTTGGAGAGTTTGTTTGATAGGCTTACTACAAAGCTCATGCCCATTGCGATGATGGCTGATGGGAACACTACAAGAGCAATATCCTTAACCGAGCCATTTACATTGTCCTTGGAGTAGTTGAGTGGATTGCAAGCAAAAACAAGGATAATTATAAGCGCAGCAATCCAAATCAAAATAGAGCCAGCTGTTGAGCCCAAGCGAAGATATCGTTCACCAAGAGCTTGCTTTTTGGTGCCCAAATCTGCTTTTTCCAAATCGACCTTGCTTTGTAGAGTGGTGTAAGCTTTGTCGTTTTCGACCTTTGCTTCCTTTTTGTCAACAGGGAACACAAAGTGCAAAACAAAGCCCACAACAACCAAGCAGGGGAAAGCGATTACTGGCACAGCAATTGCCCTAAAGTGTGATTCAATTGCATCGGTAGTAAAGGGGGAAAGGTCTTGAGAGCGATAGATATCCACGCAGTTGACGATGAACAAAATGCCAACAGCTATGGCAAGACCGACAATCAAAACGGCATAAACAATATGCGCAATTTTGACAGCCTTATCTCTATCAATTCCCTTTTTGAGAGTAGAGTTTTCCATAGTGACTTCTCCAAAAAAAACTATCGTAAAAATTTACGATAGTTTATTATACAACAAAAGGGAATATTTAGTCAAGATAATATAATTCTACTTGTCAAGCTCCTTTTTGGTCTTTTCGAGAACTTTGTTGTAGGGCATCAGCATGCCTTCGTTCATCATATTGCCAGCTTTTGCCATGAGCTTTTTGTTGGACATAAGCGAGCCAACGAGATACATAGCAATCATTCTGCCACGATGCTTTTGTGGGAAGTCATATTGACCATGTGCTTTGTAGAATTTGTGGTCGGCTCTCATAAGACCTTGCATTTGCCAAATTAGGTCACGGAAGATTTTCATGCCGCCAATACCCAAGAAGTTTTGTGGTGGAACATATTGGTTTTCAAGAGCGTACTCAAGAGATTTAGCAAGAGCATCAAGTTCTTTGTTTGGCTCAAACTCATCGGTTGCAACGCCGGCAAGGAAGTTTCCACCAACATTTGCTCTGCCTTCTATGATTACCTTTAGGTTTTCTTCCTTTGATAGGTTACCGCTTACGATATAACCCATAGGCATACCCATGGTTACGGTGCGATGGCCATTGCAAAATTGTCTGTCGTCATAAAGCTTAAAGCTTGCACCCATGGAGTGGTCTTTGATGGTAAATGCCATGACGATAGCTTCAGCAGTTTGGATTTCTTCACGGAGGAAGCTATCAAAGTTATCTTTGTAAATACACTTACCAGTGCTTGCACAGTTGAAGCAACCAAGACAGCCACCCTTGAAGGGATACTCACGGATGTTTATAACCCTTGTCTTGCGAGGCATAACGGAGCTAAAGTAAGCAATCATATCGTGGAGTTGATTGTCGTTTTCTTCAGCATTTGTCAAAATTACGATGTCGCCATTATCCCTTGTTTCGGTAACTGTATTTGGAATAACGGATACCTTATTTGGGGTGCTGTAATCAAGCGTGTTGCGAACAAGAATATCGTTTTCAACAGCATACAAAACATAGTTCCAAAAGTCAACAGCTTCTTTTTGACCTTTCTTTGTGGTAAGGTCGTCCATGTCGGCACTCAAACCCTTGATGTATTTTAAGTTTAGGTCAAGGGCATTGTCTTCAACATAACGATGAGCTGTCCAATCGTAAAAGTGTTTGGATGTGCTTATTTGTGTTGCATATTTGTCGCTCAAATCGACATTGCATTCTTTGAGTAGCTCGATGAATCTATGTAGTTGATATGGTGCGATAAAGGTGTAAACGGGGTATGAAAAAACAATCAGGTCAGCGCCCTTTAGTTTTTCGATAGCAGGAGTCATATCCTTTTCAAGAGCCTTAATTTGAGCGCCAACATGCAAGGTGTCAAAGGTAAGGTCTGGGAAGAGGAGTTCAAGGTATCTGCTGGTTTGGAGGGTAATGCTATTTTTACCTTTTGGAGAGCCGTTTACGACAAGAACATTTTTAATTTTGCTCATAATTTTTCCTTTATATTATATTGATACCTTATTATAACATAAAAACTGCGTCTTGAAACACAATATTTAATATGTTATGATTATTATAGGCTTAAGGCCAAAAAGGAGGATAAGATATGGCTACTAAATCAAAGAGTGGTCTTGGTGCAAGAACTTGGATTGTAATTTGGGTTGCAGGTCTTGCTGGACAGCTTGCTTGGAACATCGAAAACCAATGGTTTAACACTTTTGTATATGGTAGGATAGGTGCTGTTCCATGGATAATTACAGCGATGGTTGCAGTTAGCGCGATAGTTACCACATTTTCCACATTCCTATCTGGCACATGGAGTGACAGAATGGGTAAGCGCAAGCCGTTTATTGTATGGGGATATATCCTATGGGGTATCTTTACCATAGTATTTGGATTGGTGGACCTATTTGCGACAGGCTCACTTGCTGGCAACATTGTAGCGCTTGGCGTAATGGTTATTGTTGCCGATGCATTGATGTCCTTCTTTGGCTCACTTGGTAATGATGCAGGCTTCAATCCTCACCTAACCGATATTACTACTCCCGAAAATCGTGGTCCACTTGGAGCAGTTATCGCAGTTCAGCCTGTGCTTGCAACGATAATCGGCACGCTTATTGGTGGCATGATTATTGATGCAGTGGGATATTTTGCATTCTTCCTAATCATGGGTGCCTTTGTAATTTTGGTTGGTATATATTGTATGTGGGCAGTCAAGGACAGTCCCATGCTCATACCCAATGTTGACGAAAAGGGTTTCTGGCATCAATTTGCACAAGCATTCAATTTCAAGCTACTATGGAAGAACAAGCTACTACTCATCGTACTATGTATATTTGCGATGTTCTTCATCAGCTTTAACATTTACTTCCCATACATGACGATATACTTTATTCACTCACTTGGCTACGATACTGGACTTGCAGGCATATGGCTTGGCATAGGACTTGTTATAGCGATACCATTCACATTGATAGCAGGCAAGTTCATCAACAAGCAAAAGTTTGTACCGGTATTGATAGTTGCGCTCATCATGAACATTGTTGGACTTGGTATTATATGTATCACGGGCGCATTGAGTGGCACAGGCGTAGCGATGACAGCAGTGGTGGTCTTGGGCGTAATCTTTGTTGGTGGTGGATATATGTGCATCTATCAAGCGCTGATGATTTGGTGCAAGAACCTATATCCCGAGTCACAACGCGGACAGCTTGAAGGTGTAAGATTGGTATTCTATGTACTTGTACCAATGATATCCGGACCGGTTATCGCAGAGCCAATAGTAGAAAATCTTGGCATATACATTGAGCAAATGGAGCAAAACGGTGCAATCCAACCTGGATACACACCCAGCTGGCACCTATTCTTGATAGCAGCATGCGTAGCGCTTTTAACCTTGATACCAATCATGTGGGCATGGCTCTATCAAAAGAAGCACCCCGAAAGCCAATATATATCAACAGAAGCCGAGCAAAGCATAGAGGCATAAAACAACGGAATAACAGAATATACCCCACTCAACGGAGTGGGGTTTTTGTTGAAAAAGGGAGTGTGAGGTGGTATAATAGCGATGTGGAGAAATCTTGAGGGTAGCAAGTTATGATTAGGGCGCAGAATTTAACAAAAGAATATAAG
>JAFXIB010000010.1 GCA_017533505.1 Clostridia bacterium
AACTTCCATAACAACGTCGGAGTACATTTGGATAAATCTTCTGTAGCAGTCCCATGCCCAACGGGGGTTCCGGACTTTTTGGAAAGAACTTCAACAACTTGTTCGTTAAGACCAAGGTTAAGGATGGTATCCATCATGCCAGGCATTGATGCACGAGCACCAGAACGAACGGAAACAAGAAGTGGGTTTTCCATATCGCCGAACTTCATGCCGGTGATTTCTTCCATCTTTGCGATGTTTTCCATGATTTCAGCACAGATTGAAGGATTGATTTCTTTTCCATCATCATAGTACTTAGTGCAAGCTTCGGTTGAAATGGTGAAACCTTGAGGAACAGGTAGACCGATTTTGGTCATTTCTGCAAGGTTAGCGCCCTTACCACCAAGAAGTTCGCGCATTGAGCCATTGCCTTCTTTGAACAAGTAAACATACTTTGTCATATTTAATCTCCTATAAAAATAGTTTTGTTTTAATCACATGTAAAATTATTATACTTTAAATCGCGTGTGAGCGCAAGCAATTTTTTAAGTTAAATATAAATATATTTATAATTATTGCATTATGTAAGTATTTTAGACAAAAAAATACATCACTCTCGCGTTAGAGTAATGTATTTAGAATTTTTAGCGCTTCGGTTATGGAATTAAACTTTTCGCTCAACCTATCTCGATAAATGATGTTTACGAATGTTAAGCTTTGGATAATATCGTTCATGCTAAAATCCAAAGTTTCAAGCTCATCTACTTCTGCGTTACGATAGGCATTGAATATGTGTGCAATTTTGTATGGGAGCTCACTCTCTTCTCCTATGTCAATACCCTGCTGTGGGAGAAGGTTTATCAAAAAGTGAGTAGCATATATGTAGGGGGTAACTTCGGAATAATTGATTGCTTCAAGTACACGCACTGCCCCGACCAAATTCTGTGGCTCGGGAGAGCCTGCTTCTGACAGCCTATCGAGTGCTTCGAGCACAATTTGTGATGCTGAATATTTGTGAACATCTGACCACGATGCAAAAAAACTTTCTTCCACAGTGCATCCTGTTACAGTATAGAAATCACCACTTTTTACAAGTATGTATTCCCCAAAACAAAGTGGCATGGAACATTGCTTTAACTTTGACTTTGGGCTCTTAACTGAACGAACTCGGGCACTCAATTTTCCAAAATCAGCAGAAAACAAGGTGAGGATTTTGTTGGCTTCACCATAGTCTGCCGACCTTAAACAAAGTGCTTGAGTTTTAAGTTCTTTCATCTTCTTCCTTTTCGTCCAAAAGACGGGAGTACAGCATATGATAGCCAATATTCCCACTCTTTAGGAATGCATCAAATAAAATGTCTTTTACATCTTTGCTCATATGGTAAGTATGAGCGTACGAGCTTAATTTATACTATGCATCATCACGCTTGTTGTAGCCAAGATTGTTGAGAAGTCCAATGTCATCTCTCCAGTCTTCCTTGACTCTTACCCACAAGGTCATAAAGATTTTATCCCCTGTCATTTCTTCAAGATCCTGTCTTGCATAGGTGGAAATGCGCTTGATCATCTCGCCCTTCTTGCCAAGTACGATGGGCTTGTGTTGTTGCTTTTGTACGATAACATCAGCATCAATATCAAGAATACCACTTTCACGATACTCATACTTGTTGATGCTTACTGCAATACCGTAAGGAATCTCTTTATCAAGCAAACGAAGAGCCTTCTCACGAATGATTTCTGATGCCATAAAACGCATATTTCTATCGGTGTATTGGTCTTCTGAATATTGCTTTTCACCTAATGGCATCAGCTTTTTGATTTCCTTTACAAGCGCATCAACATTCTTGCCACGAAGTGCTGAAATTGGTACAACTGCTGTCAAACCAGCCATCTTGTTGAGCTCAATGAGTATTTCTGCAACCTTTTCTTTGGTTACATGGTCAACTTTGTTGACGGCAACTATCACCTTTTTGCCTACTTCTACATTCTTTTTGATGCGCTCTACATCACTTATATCAAGTCCCTTTTCTGCATCAACAACATAGATTACTGCATCAACATCTTCAGATGCTACCTTAACCGAGTGCATCATAAATTTGCCAAGCTCATTCTTTGGTGCATGTATACCAGGAGTGTCAACAAAAATAATTTGGTCGTTCTTATCATTGAGAATACCAATTATTCTGTTGCGCGTTGTTTGGGGCTTCCATGAAACAATTGATACCTTTTCCCCTATTATTTGATTAATAAGTGTGGACTTGCCAGCATTAGGTCTACCTAAAATTACAGCATAGCCACAGCGAGATTGGGTTTCTTCCTCATCCTCTTCCTCATCTTCATATGGCAAAATGCCTTCACGCGTAATACCAACGGAGTTCAAAATAACATCTTGAAGTTTTTCCATTTCTACTCTGTCGTCTTCTTCAATATGGTCGTAACCAAGAAGATGCAATATACCATGGGTTGCCAAAAATGCAAGCTCGCGTTCAATGGAGTGTCCGTACTCTTCCGCTTGCTCCATAGCGCGCTTTAGACAAATGTAAATTTCCCCTAAAATAACACATTCCGTTTCGGAGTCAATGTCGTCTTCGTAATCGTTTGGGTCAAATGGAAAAGTTACTTCTTGAAGTGCAGGAAAGCTCAAAACATCGGTAACTTTATCTATACCTCGCTCATCCCTATTAAGCTCTTGAATCTCTTGCTCGTCAAGTAGCTCAAGCTCTACTTCAACATCATTTTTATCAATATTAAAATGCTTAAGAGCGCCATTTACGGCGCGCTTAATGATATCAGAATACTCGTTTGTGTTGTAAAGATTTATCATAGCCTATTCTCTTGGGTTGTTGTATTGTATTCTTGCATGATACATTGATGGTAGTATCTTAACAAGGGTGTCTTCTATAGTTTTTAGGTCTTTGAATGTGATACCACACTCTTCAAATTGTCCGTGGTTTGCCTTTTCGTTGATAAGCTTGTGAATAAATGCCCTAAACTTTTCGGGACTGGACAAACCTTGTATTGCACGAGAAGCTGCTTCAACGGTATCAACTATCATGATGATGGCAGCAATTTTGCTTTGGGGTTTTGGACCTGGATAGCTGAATTCAATCTTATCAAGGTCTTCTTCGGTATATCCTTGAGCCTTATATAGGAAGTAGTTAACTGGGGTTGTGCCATGGTGCTCAACTGCAACATCAACAATGATTTCGGGCATCTTTGCCTCGCGTAGAAGCTCTTTTGATGCTGTAACATGGTTAACTATCATGGAAACACTTACTTCTGGGATAAGGTCATCGTGTGGGTTGTATCCCTTTTGGTTTTCAATAAAATATTCTGCATTTTTGAGCTTGCCAACATCATGATAGTATGCGCATACCTTTGCAAGCTGTGGGCTTTCGCCAATAGCATCAGCACAAAGCTCTGCAAGATTACCTACTGCTATACTATGATTGAAGGTGCCAGGAGCTTCTTCGGCAAGACGCTTGAGAAGTGGGTTTTCAAGTGAACAAAGCTCGCCCAAACGGAAAACCGTGTTGATACGGAATAGGTATTCCATGATGGGTAAGAAAATCAAATATAATGCAACTGAAAGAACAACAGACAAGAATGACCATAATCCACTCATAAGCATTGCAATGATATTTGTTGCATCAAACAATAGATTGATTAGAATTGGTATAACAGCTGTACAAAGTCCAACAAGTAGTGCAATACCTGTGAATTTGAAACGATTGCCCGAGCGATCCATATTACTTACCAAGAAAATAGCTGCAATAATGGATGAAATGAGTGAAGCTGCACTTGAAATGATTTCTTCGCCACCAAAAATGATAATATATGCAAGGAAGAATGCTTGTGATGATAATACTGCTGTAACAAGGCCGATACGCTTGTCAAGTAGTGATGCAACAAGCAAGGAGCTGAGTAGCAATGGAGCTACATATACATTGATTAATGTACTGAAAGCAAGCGCAAGTGCAAATGTCAAAATGATAGCAATTGACAAGACTGGCAAGAGTTTTTTGTCGCGTCGTAAGTCCCTTCTAACATAAATGGAATAAAAATATAAGGTGCTTAAAATTGCTGCCATTATAGCACTAAGAACCAAAATTTGAATCCATATTTCTCCTGTAAAAAAGTCTTTGACTGTATGGAAATCTTCTATCCTTGATAGACGAAGAATTATGCCCATTAAGAAGGATACAACTATAACCGTGAGCACTCTAAATAGAATGTCACGCTTGCGCATAGCCTTGTCTTTATCTATCGGAGCAACATACTCCGAATGTACTTTTTTCATAAAGTTCTCCTTATACGCGCTTACGCAATGCGCGTTACTAACTCATAGTATATACTACAAACTATACTTTTGTCCATAGTTTTTTGGGAAATTCGTGAAGCAATGAATTGTTCGCCTTCTTTAAGTGAGTCCTTAAATGAAGCCACTCTCAAAGCAATTTCTTTTTCACCTTTAAGGTCGTACTCTTCTTGCGAAGCAAATGTGAGCTCTTCGACACGAGTTATCTTTGCATAAACTTCGCCAAGGGCTGGAGTGGGTTTATTGATGCCATCAGCACTTGAAATATAGGGATAAATGAGTACATCTCCAGCTTTTACTTTATCTCCTGCTTTAAGTGTTGTACTACCACCATAAATGACAATTTTTACAATTTCTCCATCTTCACGTGCTACAATACAACCAAGATTTTGGGTATCCATAATATCAATTTTGGGGAGTTCTTCTACCACTTCTACGAATAGCGTACATCCCCTTTTGTATACCTTTGCATAGGATATGCCGTCAAGTTGGACTATGCTGTCTTCTATCTTATCAGTATCTAAATTAGCATTAAATGTTGGAAGCTTTAAGCAGTCTTGAACAACAGTTCTAACAACCCCTTGGTCAATATTGTTTGTACCTTGAATTGATATATCCTTTATCAGTGTAGAGTAAAAATAGACTGCAACAACTCCTATAAGTACACCTATAAAATAAGTATATCTTTTTGCTAATTTCTTAAAATTTATTAGTCCACCATAATGAGAAATCTCTTGATATTTTTTACCATAATCATTTAAGAGTGCTTTGAGTTTGAGATACTCCTTGATATCAACGCTAAACTCCAATGCGTTTTCTTTATACGATGGTCTTATGCCTTTGATGGAGTGTTTTATCAATAAGTTTACAATAAAATTAGAGTTGCCATAAACCCTAATGCGCACCCTTTCATTTATCATTTTTCTACCCCTATTTGGTTGATGACACCCTTAATCAAAAGCTCTTCGTTATTGATTTCTGTTATCTCCAATTGCTCGCCTAGAATCAATAGACGACCACCTCTAACTCTGACAACTATTTGATTTAAGCTGTACTCCGAAAGTCCTTTGTGCCCTTCGATGAGAAGTTCTTTGCCACCTTTAAAAGTAACTTTATAGCTAAAGTTTTCGGTTATTATATTCATATAATATGATATGCTTTAGCTCATACCTATATAACAAAAAAATGCACTCATTGCTGAGTGCATTTGCTATTAAAGATTTTCGTGTCCACCAGATGGCTTTTTGTTTTTCATCTTTGAGCCATATAGGTTGAGTGAATCAAAGTTTTGATTGCTAAGTGGTGCTTCGGTAAATCTAACATGAGCACCCTCCCAAATGTATCTAATCTTTTTGAGCTCACCATTACGATGTTTTGCAATATCAATAATCATATGTGATAGTGCTGCTGTCTTATCCTCTTCGTTTTCACGAGAAAGGAACATAACCATATCTGCGTCTTGCTCGATTGCACCTGACTCACGAAGGTCACTTAACTTTGGCTCCTTGTCATCACGACCTTCAATGGAACGGGACATTTGTGAAAGAGCAATAACAGGACAACCTAAATCCATTGCCATATTCTTTAAGGCACGGCTGATGTCGGACACATCTGTTTGACGAGTTGAATTGCGATTACCTTTATCGTTGCCCATTAGTTGTAGGTAGTCGATTATAACCAAATCAAGCTTTTTGCTTGGGCTTTGTGAGCGCAATCTACGGCATTGTGATGATATGTAACCAGGTGTTGCACCAGAGTTGTAATCAAGATAGATGTTGCAAGCAGACTCTGCGACATGGGCGTCCCATAGTCTATCATAATCATCATCAGTAATGCGAGCAGATGAAAGTGCATTCATGGTAACATCGGTGTTGATTGCGAGCAATCTTTGTACCAAATCTTCCCTTGACATTTCCAAGCAGAAGAGTGCTATTGTTGCGCTTTGGTTACCATTTCTAATCATATTAGCAACCAAATTCAAAGCAAACGCTGTCTTACCAACTGATGGACGAGCGGCAAGAATGATGAGTGAACCAGGTTGCAAACCATTGGTGGTTTTATCAAAGATTTCGTAGTAGGTGCGGAGTCCCTTGACTGCGTTTGCATCCTTGCGAAGCTTAATTAGTCTATCAATATAGCGTTGACCTGGCTTTGCGACATGCTCCAATCCTTGACCTGCATCAAGTCCCTTTGCACCAATATCATAAATCAAAGTTTCGGCTTTGCGCAAAGACTCTTCTTCGTTATCTGAACTATATGCATCTTCTGCAATAGCATTGCCGATTTTGATTAGCTCACGCATAACCATATCACGATGCAAAATGTTGAAGAAATCGCGATAGTTGACTGCGCTTGGTGTGATTTGACTTAAATCGGTAAGATACTTCAAAATGTCAACATCCGATTGATTGTTTTTAACCATGCAGTCATATACGGTTATAACATCGATAGAAACATTTTGTGCTTGTAGCTTACGCATTGCGCTAAAAATCTTTTGGTGGGTTGCATTAAAGAAAAACTTTTCATCCATTTCGGGAATGATAGTTGCTGCAACATCTCCATCAATCAAAATACAACATAGCACATATTGCTCGGCTTCGTTGTTAGATGGGTAGCGCTTGTATGCTACTTTCTTCTCTTGTGTGTCACTCATTATTTGCTCCTTTTGGCACCTTTGATAAGAATGATTATACCTGCAAGTAACAATGTAATAACCACCACTGAAAGATACCAAGTGTAACTATTTGGTGTGTGTTGAACAAGAGTTATTACTCTTGCCCTATTGCCATCAGTCATCCTAAACTCATGGATATTTGTGCTGATGCCCGTTTCGTCATCAGTTAGTTTGTAGATTTGGTCAGCATCCGAAGCAATGGTTGATGTTTTGTACATCGTGCCATAATTGAACACAAGTGAAACATCTCCCTTTGCGATGCCGTCAATTTCGTTTAGATAGTCTTCTGCCTTGTTTAGAACAGTACCTTCTTCACTTTCAAAAGCTGTTGTTCGCTCGGATACTATATCGTTATAGAACAATCCTTTGTAGGTCTTTGCTGTGCTTGAAGGCATATCGTAACCAGTTTCGCCATTAGAAAGTGCAAGCTCATCGTAGCTTTCATATGAAGCAATAATGGCAGAAACAAAATAATCTTCGGATACATCAATCTGGTAACCACGACTTTCAAAATCAGCCTTGATTTGACTGATTGCATCCTTTGATTGTTGTTTGCGTGCAGCTCTATCAGTAAGAGTTTCGCCCTCTGTTATCATATCAATGTTAACATATGCTTGAATGGAATACTCGTATGCGCCTGTGTTATACATAAGTGAGTTATATATCAACTCTGCTTTGTATTCCTTTTCCACAATAGAGCTTGGCTTGGTTGTAGCAACGGGACACTCTTCAAAAGTGGTAACACAAATGATGGCATATGCTATGCATATGACAAGTGCTATCACTATTAAAGTTATCCCTATTTTTTTACTCATAGTTTGATAAGTTCATCCAAGGTCTTTTTGAATTCGCCCATTGCAAAATCAAATGGTTCTGCACTCTTGAGGTCAATATCAGCTATCTCAATAGTGGGTAGTGGGTATAAGCTACCACCAGTTGAAAGGAACTTGAGATATTTTTCAAGATATCCTTCTTCTGTCAAAAGCTTGTTAACAATGTTAACTGCTGTGGTAAGTCCTGTTGCATACTTGTATACATAGAATGCATTGTAGAAGTGTGGTATTCTTGCCCATTCAATTTCTATGTCCTTATCGTGGATAACACCAGGTCCATAGTATGCCTTGTTGAGCTCATAATACTTTGCACTCATGTTTTCTGCCGTCAAAGGTCTGCCAGCTTCGTACTCGTCATGTGCGTACTTTTCGAACTCTGCAAACATGGTTTGACGGAATAGAGTGGTACGGAACATATCAAGATAGTAGGAAAGTAGATACTTTCTTTCATCTCCAGTAGCAGTCTTGAGTAGGTACTTGAGAAGCAATACTTCGTTTACTGTTGATGCAATTTCAGCGACAAAAATACGATAATCTGCCTTTTCGTAGCATTGGTTTGCGTTTGAAAGGTAGGTGTGCATTGCGTGTCCCATTTCATGAGCAATTACAAATACATCATGGAGAGTCTTTTGATGGTTGAGTAGTACATATGGAGGTGAATCATAAATACCCCATGAGTATGCACCACTTCTCTTGTTTTTGGTTTCTTCGACATCAATCCAGCGCTCGTTGTATGCGCGTTCCATGTTCTTTCTATACTCTGCACCAAGAGGAGCTAAAGCATCAAGAACCATTGCATATGCATCTTCATACTCGTACTCTTTCTCAACATCGTTTACAATGGAAACATACATATCATACATGTGGAGCTCTTTTACACCAAGTGCTTTCTTGCGATACTTGATGTACTTGTGCATTGCTGGAGTAGCCTTCTTTACTGCCTTGATAAGATTGTTGTAAACCTTCTTGTCAATATCGTCTGCATAAAGTGCGCGTTGAAGTGCGCTCTTGTATCCACGAAGTGCTGAAAGTGTGCAATCCTTTTTTACACTTGCTGAATAGGTGGTTGCAATAGTATTCAATGAATTACGATAAGCATCATAATAGTTATCAAATGCTTGCTTTCTGATTTCTTGGTCGGGATTTTGTAGGAATACTGAATACATGCCATGTGAAAGCTCCACTTCTTCTTCACCTGTCTTGACCTTTTTGAATTTGAGGTCAGCATTATCAAGCATCATAAAGATGTTTTGGAAGTCGCCAGTAAATGATGAAATCTCTGACATAATTCTTTCTTCTTTAGCAGAAAGAATATGCTTCTTTTCCCTAATGATGTTATTTAGCATGCAAGAGAAATCTCCATACTCCTTGCTTTCTGCCATAGCTTTAAGAGTTTGCATGGGGAGCTTGCAAATTTCTGGCTCGATGAATGAAACAGCTGAAGCATACTTTGTGAGTAGCATTGATGCGCGTTCTGCAAGTGCTTGTGATGCTTGATTTGAAGTGTCTTCATCTTTTTGAAGATGTGCATATGAATATAGTTTTTCGATTTTTCTTGAAAGTGCTGAATTTGCCTTGAAGCAATCGATTGCGTTATCTTTATTGAGTTTGCCTTTGTAGCTTTGCAAAGTGGGAATATCCTTTTCGGCTTCAGCAAATGAAGCTTCGAACTCGTCCATGGTCTTAAAAAGTATGGATAAATCCCATTTTCTTTCTAAAGCTACTTCGTTTCTTAATAATGCCATTTAGAAAAACCTCGCTGAAATAATTTTATACAAATAATACTTTACTATAACTTTAATATTTAGTCAAGTCTTATTTTACGCGCGTAATAATAAAGTGTAGCCCGAAAACAGCTACACTAAAACAGCTACACTATTAAAATCCACTTATATTTTTCGACCACCAGTTTTAGAAAATCTCTCACAGAAAAATGCTTGATATTTTAACACTATTCTGCAAAAGTATATATTGCATTAATACATTATTTAGGGCTCCTTTCATTACTTTAAGGTTGCCTATTTTTAGTTAAATTGCAAAAGGAGTTTGTTAAGGTCCTCTTCGGAAAGTATGGTTTCGACTTCATCTGTTACACCAATTTCATTAAGCCTTTTTTGCTCACTATAAAAGCTATTTTCAACTTCGTTTTCGGGCATAGGAGTGCCTTCTACTATGCTTTTTAATTCATCAGCAATCCTTTTGAAATACTCATTGCACTCCAAAAGTTCTTCCCCTAACCTATCGGCTTCACCAAGATTTTTTAGTCTACCCTTCCATTTTTCGCGATAAGAGGACAGTCTTTCTCGCTCAAGCATATACCTTAAACGCGCTTCTTTTTCGTACTCATCAGCGCGATTTTTTGCAAACGACAGCACATCTTGGATTTCTCTTTCCCTTTTTACATACTCATCAAGACGGCACTCCAATCGATAAACCTCTTGCTTGAGTGACTCTATTCTCTCTGTTTGCGATGGGGATAATATACTCTCTTTGATTTCTTTTTTTCGCTTTGACTTAAACCACTTCATACCATAATTATAACCTTAATATAACCACTCCTCTTGTATATTTTTGTCTTATTTTGTCTTTTATATGGCAAAAAAAGTCCCTGCCATTTGGCAGGGACTAAATATCTTAAATACTTTATTTATGATTTTTAATCATGAGTTCCTTTCTTAAATCATATAGCTTGTCGGAAAGGTCTATCTTGTAGTCATGTGGGTTGATAAGACGCTTGTATTCTTCGTAAAACTCCCCTTTTGACTTCTTTGCAAACTCTATTGTTTCCTTTAGAGTTGGTACTTGATAAACTTGCTTGCCACGATTGAATACACATACATGAAGCTCTCTGATAGAGTATTTTTCAAAGGTGGTTTTCTTCCATGTTTCAATGGGGTGGAAGATTGTCAAGGGCTTTGTTGTATCAATAGTTTCTCCCTTCAGAGCAATAAGGTCCGCCGCCGCCATACCCATTTCGTCATATATACGGAATATAGTCTTAAAGCCTGGGTTAGTAATCTTTTCGGGAGTGTTGCTGAACTTCATCCTTGGCTCCCACTCGCCCTTGTCATTTTGGATTTCAGCAAGCTTGTATACACCACCAAGCGCTGGTCTTGGCGCAGATGTGATAAGCTTTGTACCAATACCCCATACATCTATCTTTGCATCTTGTGCGTTAAGGGCTGCAATAATGTGCTCATCAATATCACCAGAGGCAAATATCTTTGCTTCATAGTGTCCAGCATTATCCAGCATCTCTCTTGCGCGCTTACTTAAATATGCAAGGTCACCAGAGTCAAGACGAATACCAAGTGGCTTGTGTCCATTTTCTTTTAGCTCATCAAATACCTTGATTGCATTGGGTACACCACTCTTGAGTGTATCGTAAGTATCTACCAAAAGTAGACAGCTATCTGGATTTAGCTTTGCGTATGCACGGAATGCGTCAAGCTCGGTTGGAAAACTCATTACCCAGCTGTGTGCGTGTGTGCCACTAATCTTTATATCAAACATCTTGCCAGCAAGAACATTTGATGTTGATGTGCATCCACCTATCATACTTGCTCTTGCACCGTATAATCCTGCATCTGGACCTTGGGCGCGTCTTAAACCAAACTCCGAAATTGCTCCCTTTGTTTCGTTTGCCATCTTCATTGCCTTTGTTGCAATAAGTGTTTGATGGTTTACAAGGTTGAGTAGTGCTGTTTCGATTAGTTGTGCTTCAAAAAGTGGCGCCTTTATTGTTATGATGGGTTCATATGGGAATACCATTTCGCCCTCACGAAGTGTATACATATCCCCCGTGAAACGGAATGTCTTGATGCGCTCAAAAAACTTTTCGCCAAACAAATTGAGTGAACGCAAATACTCGATATCACTATCATCAAAATGTAGATTGTTGATGTAGTCAATGGCTTGCTCTATGCCCGCTACAATTGCAAAATCAAGTCCGGGTGCTGGACGGTAGAAAAGGTCAAATACTGCTTCTCTATCTGCCATATCCGTTTCGGCATAGCCATTCATCATCGTGAGTTGATACAAATCGGTTAGCAGTGTTAGATTTCTCATTTTTATTTACTTTCCTTTTTGGATTTTGAACTAATCTGTATATGTGGTAGAAGTTCCTTTGGAATGCCACCTTTGCCATACCAAACCTTGTTGCCCTTTTTGATATTGTATACAATCAAGAATGCAAGGAGTCCTGCACTGATTAGTGCCAATACTCCACATATAATTTGGTTGAAGTTGATGACTTCATATAGCTTTCCGTCGTCACGGAAGAACTCAAGTACAAACCTTATAAGCGTGTATGAGAAGGTATATAGGCAAATACCTGCTCCTTTAACTTTAAGATGACGAAGCAAAATAACAATCGCTACAAAGAACAATATATCAAGTACCATTTCATAGAAGAAGGTTGCTTGATACCAGCCTCCCATTCTTGCAATGTAAACTGCCATTGGGAACCATTGTAGGTTAGGATTAGTTATAGGTGCCCCATAAATCTCTTGATTCATAAAGTTGCCCCATCTGCCAAGACCTTGAGAAAGGAGTACAACTGGGATAACAACATCAGCGATATCTACAAAGTCTACCTTTCTCCACTTTGACCATAACCATGCACCAAGTACGCCAAATGGTACACCTGTCATAATGGTGAGTCCACCATCCCAAACTGCTATCACGCGTACAAAGTCGTTCCAATCAAAACCTTGAGGGAAATACTCTGGGCGTACCATAACATAACCAATGCGTGCGCCAATGATTGCAAGTGGTATAGCACAAATAAATACTTCCACCAAATCATCAAAAGTCATACCAATTTTCTTTGCGCGAATGGTTGCAGCTACAAGTCCTGATAGCATTGCCAAGGTTATGATAATGCCATACCATGCAATGTCTCTACCAAAAATGGTAAAGGCAACGGGGTCTACCAACCCCGTCCAATGAATACTTTCTGACAAAAACATTAATCGTTTTCTCCTAAATCAAGTCTTGTTCCACCTTCGTTGCGAATCTTTAGACGATATACATTGCTATCGCCAAAGGTGTGTGCCATGAAATCGTGGAAGTCGTCTGCAGAATCGTTTTCTACAAAAGCAAGAATGGTGCCAGCAAATCCACCACCATGCACTCTATATGCCATTACGCCTTCAAGCGCGCCACAGAGAGCAAGTGCAAGTGGTATTGGCTCACTTGGATCCCCTTCTGCATAGCAGTTTTGAAGCTTTTGATAGCTTGAAATACCTGATGCAGATATGATATCGTATGCAAGTTCTTCGTCGCCACTTCTGATGGCTTCGCGAAGAAGCTCTACGCGTTCGTTTTCTTCATAGTAGTGCATTGCACGAAGTATTGCTCTACCACTAAACTTATCCTTGAGTGAAGGAATGGACATATAAAACTCGTCTTCGTTTACAAAGCGAAGCTTTTCTTCACCAAATTCCTTGGCGATTGCTTCCATTTCTTCCCTGATTGCTGCATATTGGGGAGTAAGATTGCAGTGATCACCACCACAATTTACTACAAATACGGTAGTGTCATCAAAATTCCAATCAAGTTTTTCGACCACTGGAGCGCTTGGGTCTTTGAAATCAATGAAGGATACACCACCAAGAGCTATTGCTGATTGGTCCATAAGTCCACTGGGCTTGCCAAAATAAACATTTTCTGCATATTGAGAGATGATTGCCTTTTCAACAGCAGAAATACTATCTCCATTATAAAGGTTATCAAGGATTGCTGATACCAATACCTCGAAGCTTGCAGAACTGCTCATGCCTGCACCCTTGAATACATCAGAAACGGTTGTTGCATAGAAGCCACCAATATTGTATCCACGGTCTTTGAATGCCTTGCAAACACCACGAACAAGAGCAAATGAGCCACCCTTTTCTTCTTCGTGAATACTCAAATCTGAGATATCAACTTCAACAACAGGGTATCCCAAACTCTTAACAACTATCTTTTGCTCATCAAGTGGAGTTACGCATGCAAGAAGATCAACTGATACTGCTGCACATAGTACCTTACCGTTGTTGTGATCGGTATGGTTGCCACAGACTTCAATTCTGCCTGATGCAGAGTAGAAGATAATCTCGCCATCAATATTCTCGCGATGAGCGTTAACAAGTTGTGAGTAGCGTTCTGCTGCTTTTTCTACATTGCCACCGTATAATGCAGATGCTGTTTTGATAAATTTCTTGTTTTCAAGCAAACTTTTTTTGTCATATAATATTGCCAAAATCGTGTTCTCCGTGTATAAT
>JAFXIB010000073.1 GCA_017533505.1 Clostridia bacterium
CCACCACCCATACCTGCTGTTATGAACAAAAGGTCGGTATCTTCAAGATGAGAGCGAATTTCTTCCTTGCTTTCTTCAGCAGCTCTTGCGCCGATTTCGGGGTCAGCACCAGCACCCAAGCCCTTGGTTAGACTGCTACCAAGTTGAATTTTGATTGGAGCCTTGCTCATATTGAGAGCTTGCATATCAGTGTTTGCAGCAATAAATGTGCAAGATGTGATACCTGCAAGAATCATACGGTTGACAGCGTTGCCACCACCACCGCCTACGCCTATTACTTTGATATTTGCTACGCCGTAAGAATTAGCCATCAGTTATTTCCTCCCGGTTATAATTTCCTTGATTTTGTTGATTAGAGTGTGAGTATTCTTTTGCATAAGTTGTCTTTGTTGAACCATCAAAAGACCTGCTACTTGTGAGTATTTTGGTTTGTTGAATTGCATTATATCGGGTGCAAGGACTTCGACATACTTGGATGTCAATCTTTGTACGATTTCCTTTGCGCCAGGTATTTGTGATATGCCAGAGCCTGTGAGCAACACTTTAGTGTTGGGACCGATATCATAGTATGAACTGTGTATTGCTTTAGCTATCATTTCTGATATGTTTTCGATACGAGCTTTGGCAATCTCGTTGATTTCGCTTACTTTGTAATATGCGATTTCTTGTCCGACAGAAATGCAGTATTCGTCAGTTGGGCTTGCTGCAATGTTTAAGTTTAGCCTATCAACCAATGCAAGTGCGTGGGTGTATGGGATTTCCTTTACTTCACTTATGTCAGCAGCGATGTGGCATCGCCCAAGCTAAATGACAATGAGTGAGCAATGCCATCACCAATTGCATATGCAACAGATGTTGTGGTGTAACCTACATCTGCAAGAACAACACCTTCGTCACGGAGATAATCTGGAACAACATACATCACTTCGGCTTGTACACTTGATGCGTATGTGAACTCTACCCCTATTTGCTCTGCAATTTGGTCAAACAATGCTGTGAATGATGTTTCTGCTACCATATAGCTCATCAAGCAACGGAGCTTTTTGGTTACTGCGCCAACTGGTGTTATGGTACAAGTGCCATCGTCAAGCTCAAAATATATGGGGCTTGCGCTGATGCAAAGATGATCTCCGGTTTCGGGCTTGCCTTTGTCGTACAAAGCATCACTGTCCTTTTCCAACACCTTGCGTTGCATGCCAAAGTCACTTTCTACCTTTGCTGTAACAACTGCACTAAATTCGCCAGGGACACCTACTAACAATTTTTGAATTTTGCTAAATGTAGTTTTTTCGCACTCGGCAACAAGACTTTCTATAACTCTAAAAAGCTCTTGTGGATCAAAAAACTCTCCATTATAAAAGCCATCGTACTCTTGTACGGCACGGAAAGTATAGCTATCGGTATACTTGTCTTGCATTACCAATGTGATAGCATCCGAACCAATATCCAAAACGGCAACTTTTTTAGTCTTCATCAATAGCTCCCACGCGAAATTACGCACTTATATATTTTTATTATATATTATGCGTGCGCGCGTGTCAATAAGCTTTTGAAACTTTTTTGAAAAATTCTTATAAATTTGCTTCCGTCAAATACTTTTGATAAAATCCCTTGGTGGCTTGAGCGATGGTATTAGGTGTATAACTGAACTTTTGAGTGTATCCACCACGAGTTGTGATTGTAATATCACTTACGGCAAAAACAATCTTTTCTATGAACATTGCTTGCTCTTGATAGTTTAGACCTTCTTCTTCAAGGGCACGGAAAAGTTTGTTGAGAGTTTTGAAAACATCGGTGTTGTAGGTATCCCCTACTTCTATGCCTTCAATTAAAATTAGCTCATCAAGATTTGCTTCTTGGCGATTGACAACCTTGTTGAGTTGGAAGTCACCATCGGCAATAGCATATACATCTTGGTTATTCTTTTTTGCCAAAGCACACATCGGTACATGCTCTTGGCAATAAATGATAACTTTGTTTGGGAAAACTCTTACAATGTCAGTGACTGCAATAGAGTTGTCTTCATAAGAGTCCATTATCGTCTTTTTGACAACATTTTCATTTAGACTCAAAATAGAGTCGCCCAGCTTTATGGTTGAAAAACTATATATCTCCACTGCATCAACAGAAATAGGTGCGTCATCAAACTCCACTTCCACCTTGTTGATTTTCATTAGGTTGCCAAAAATCGCCACTATCATGACGACTATAACACCTATTGCGACAGAGATATATCTTCTCTTCATCCTTTGCTTGCTCCTAATTAAGCCTTTTTATGTCTGCGCCCAACAATTTGAGCTTTTCAACAAAATCCTCGTAACCACGCTCCACAAAGTGGATATCGTTTACTTCCGTTGTGCCCTTTGCACATAGCCCTGCAAGTACAAGGGCAGCGCCACCACGGAGGTCCTTGGCGTATACCTTTGCGCCACTCAAGCTCTCCACTCCACTAAACACAGCCACCCTATCCCTTACCTTTACATTTGCGCCCATCTTGATGAGCTCTGGGATATGCTTGAATCGTGTTTCAAAAAGGTTTTCCACTATTATAGTGGACCCTTTGGAAATGCTTGCAAGTGTAGAGATTTCTGCTTGTAGGTCGGTTGGGAA
>JAFXIB010000074.1 GCA_017533505.1 Clostridia bacterium
AAACCTGCCCAAATCATGTGAACCGTACGATTCTCTTTGAGAGCCGTACTTCATGGCATTCAATAATTCACCATGCGACATTCCTTCGCCATTATCAAAAAAGGCTAAGTATAGCTCATCATTTATTGGCGTATATATTTTTATCTCAGTTGCACGAGCAGAAATTGAATTATCTAAAATATCAGCAACAGCCGTTTTAAAACTGTAGCCAATAGCTCGCATTGAATTCATTAATATCTTAGGCGATGGATTGTTTTGTATTTTCTTAGCCATAACATTTCTCCTTTGTTGAAGCTTTTGCTAAAATCAGTTTGATTTTAGCAAAGTAAATATGACAGTTTCAGTCATATTTAAAAATCAATCTTCTTTTTCTGTTGCATCAACAACGTCGCCAATGTTACATTCAAGCACCTTACAAATGCTAAGAATAACATCTAAAGATACGTTTTCGTTTTTACTCATCTTTGCGAGTGTGGACGTAGACATTCCGGTTTTCATACGTAAATCGGTCTTTGTCATACCTTTATCAATAAGTAATTTCCATAGTTTATTATAATTTGCTGCCATAAAAATACCCCTTGGTATAATAATTGAACTTATTATACCATTTTCTCATAAAAAATCAATAGATATATTCGACTTTTCAAATAAAAGATTTGAATTTGAGCATAGAGAAAGTCGGTGGTTTTAGCCACCGACTTTCCATTTTATATGATCTTAAAAATATCTATTACGTACTTCGTTAACGCTTTCTACATAAATAACAAACGATGGATGATTTTTGTCTCCCCTGCTCAAATACATATTCTTTTTGTCTAAGTATACATCTCTCAATAAATTCCATAGCCCGTTTCTTTTTAATTTATCTGCTTTATCTTTTACATTTTTAGATTATCTCGATATTGGTCGGGCATGTTAATAATTACTAAATTGTAATCCAAATCGAATGGGCCATCTCCATTACGTGTAACCATGTTTCTTGAATCTCCATCGCTGCCAACCAATGAAAATTGAGTATTGATAGACAAATATATCTTTAACATTTTAAAAAATAACAACAATTTATTTAAGAACTATGTCCCTAAGGAGTTCTATAATTAACAAAAACGACCGAGAAATCGGTCGTTTTTAACAAGCGATAATACGCTGAATTTTTGGTATAGCGGCGGAGAACGAACTCCGCTTTACAATCGCCCTCGTATGAATGAAGGTTACGCTATCTTTGCAGTCAACAGATACAAGTTCATACGCAATTACCGTTGGCAGCTTGGTACTCCCTGCGGGAATCGAACCCACAACTAGCCCTTAGGAGGGGCTTGTTATATCCATTTAACTAAGGAAGCTTGTTTAAGCATTAATAATTATATATGAATATGTTTGCTTTTGCAAGAAATTATTTGATTTATGTCTTTTTATTTTATCAAGGAAAATTGTAAGAAATTTGTAAGATTTTTGTAACTTGGCTGTAATTTGTTGCCTTTAGAATGTATGTGTAAAACAAATCGGAGGCAAATATGAAAACAATAGCTATCACCGGTGCAAGTGGCGCAATGGGTAAAGAAACGCTAAAAGCAATCATGGCATCCCCCTATAATTACAAAGCCAAGCTCCTTCTCCTAAAAAGCGATAAGTTCTTTGCAACAAAGGTAAAATGTCAATATAAAGATAGAGTGGAAATTATTTTTGGTGACATTCGTTCCTATGACGATTGCCTAAAGCTAACAAAGGACAGCGATTATGTGCTACATCTTGCAGCACTCATTCCACCAAAATCTGACTACGATGAAGACCTTACCATAGCTATCAACTATGGTGGCACAAAAAACATCGTTGATAGTATTATTTCCCTTGAAAATCGCCCAAAACTCATACATATATCCACCGTCGCAATATATGGTCATCGCAATTATAATCATCCTTGGGGAAGGGTGGGCGACCCTTTGCTACCAAGTGTTTTTGATGTGTATGCAACATCAAAAATGCATGCTGAAAGATATGTTTTGGAAAGTGGCCTTGTTGATTTTGCTGTACTACGACAAACAGGCATACTTTACGACAACCTTTTGATGAAAAATATCAGTGATGGGCTGATGTTCCATACCCCTTGGAATGTGCCTATCGAGTGGGTAACTGCACGCGACTCCGGTAGATTGATGGCATCTATAATAGATAGAGATATAGAAAACTCCATACCACATTTTTGGAAGCGCGTATATAACATTGGTGGAGGTGCATCTTGTCGTCAAACCGGATATGATACCTTTGATGACGGCTTCAAAATCATTGGTGGAAGCGTAGAAACCTTCTTTGAGCCCAACTGGAATCCCAACCGAAACTTCCATTGTTTTTGGTTTGAAGATAGCAATATCCTAAACGATATGTTCCATTTCCAAATGGAGTCTAATGATGATTTTTGGAAGGAGTTTAGCTCAAAACACTCCATTTATGGTGTAGCAAGGATACTTCCTGCAAGTATAATTCGAAAGTTAGTTATCGAGCGTCTACTCAAAAATCAAAATGCCCCTATGTGTTGGGTACAAAACAATGATATTGCAAGAGTAACTGCTGCCTTTGGCTCCAAAGAAAACATAGATGCTGTCAGCGACTGGAAAGAATTTCCATTGCTCAACAAAGGTCAGCTCTCAAATGGAAATTTCGATTATGAAAGTATCAAAAACTCCCCCACATATCACAAGCTATACCATGGCTATGACGAGTCCAAACCAGATAGTGAGCTGGATATTGAAGATATGCAACAAGCTGCCAAATATCGTGGTGGCGAGTGCTTGTCCGTTAGCATGGTAAAGGGCGACCTTTATACTCCACTAAAATGGCGCTGTCATTTGGGACACATCTTCTACGCAACCCCCTATACCATACTAAAAGCTGGACACTGGTGTGATGAGTGTTGCGCGCCACTACGCAAGTGGAACTATGACAATCTTGTCCCACACATACCCTTTTATCAGGACATATGGTACGACAGCCACGCTAAAGGTGAAAACTACACCTATTATATCCAAAATGGATTAACCTATTTACAAAAGGAGAGCGCCTAATGAATACAAGTATTTATTATTTTTCGGGAACTGGAAACACTCTTAAAGTTGCCGAAAGTCTAAAGAATGAGCTTATACTTCTTGGTCAACAAGTGTCGCTAATTGACATTGCTTCTACAAAAGATATTATCCAAAATGACACCATGGTTATTGCCTATCCTGTATACGGATTTAACCCACCAAAAAATGTCATCGACTTTGTGCGCGCCCTACCAAATGGTAGCCAAAAAGTATATTTCCTAAAGACTTCTGGCGAGCCTTTGCACCTAAACGATGCAAGCTCTCTTGCTCTCATAAAAATGCTGGAAAGAAAGGGTTACATTATATGTGGAGAGTATCACTACATCATGCCTTACAATATGATTTTCCGTCATAGCGATAGCCTTGCAAGCAAAATGCTGCTTACAGCAAAAGCGCGCTTGAAGGTTGCTGCCCAAGAAATTGACGAAGGTAGACGCCGTCCTATATTGATGCCACTGCGAGCAAGATTTATGCGTGTGGTTTGCAAAATTGAGCATAAAGGTATGGCACTCAATGGCATGCTCTATAAGGTCAACAAAAATAAGTGTATAAACTGCAACAAGTGTGTAAGGCTTTGCCCAAACAAAAATATCACTATTAAAAACGGAAAATTTGTTTTTGGCAGTAATTGCTTGGGCTGTGCAAGATGCGCTTTCCAATGCCCTACCGATGCTATAAATACAGGACTACTCAATTTTCTCAAAGTAAATGGCTCCTATAACTTTGATGCTGACCCAAGCATCGCAGAGCTTCCAAAGTTTTGCCAAAAATCATATCAAAGATATTTTGATGTTGAAAATCATTTGGATTAGTATTATAATTTATATATGGAAAACGCAAGTAGAAAAATTTTGATTGCCGAAGATAATGTTGAGTTGAGTGATATGCTACGCAACTATCTCACACGCGCTGGACACATTGTATATCAAGCTTTTGACGGAGTACAAGCAATAGACCTATTGAATGCACTCCCCATTGACCTACTTATCCTTGACATCATGATGCCACGCGCAGATGGTTATCAAGTAATCAAAATGGTTAGACAAACAAAAAATATCCCTATCATTGTCACGAGCGCGAAGGTAACCGAAGAGGACAAGGAAAAAATGTTTGACCTTGGCGCAGATGACTATATGACAAAGCCCTTCTCGTTCAAGGAAGCTGTCATGCGCGTAAACGCACAATTGAGAAGGTATTATGATTTTAACTCGACACCTCAAAAGATTGATAACTCACGCGTGCTTGGTTCTCTTTGCATAAATAGTGATAGGTTTGAAGTCAAAGTTGGTGGAACACTTCTTAACTTGAGCAACAAGGAATTCGCTTTGCTTGACACCTTGACTTCAGAGCCTAATAGGATATTCTCTAAATCTCAACTGCTTGACAAGGTGTGGGGCACCGAGGACTATATCGATGACAATACCGTTGCTGTAACAATAGCAAGACTACGCGAAAAGTTGCTTAAACAAGGTATCAAAAATATTGTTACTGTTTGGGGGTTTGGATACAAATGGGAAAACTAAACAGCGTAGAACTTGAACTTATCCTTGCCTATTTAGACGATATGTCAAATGGCGAAATTTATAAACCCTTTGCTCCAAAAGAAGGCTTCTCTTTGACTGCAACTCAACTTATCAAAAAGATAGAGGACTTGCGCAGAGAGATAGTAATACTTCGCTCCGAAAACATAGACCAAAACGCAAAAGTGCAACAAGAAATTGCAAATGTTACTCACGACCTAAAAACACCACTTGCGCTAATTATGGGTGCTGTTGAAAGTTTAGAGGACGGCATGGACGACCGCGATTATGTCAGCATGATTGGCTCAAAAGCCAAGGAAATGAACGACACCGTACTGCGCATAATAGAAAGCTCAAGGCACATGGTTGCTGATGCTAAAAAGGAAAAAAGAGTTGTTGATGCAAGAAATTTATTCCCTGCCGTTTGTGCTAAATATAACATTCTTGTCACCGGAAAAAATATCAAGTATGTTGTAAGAAAGGTTCCTAAATGTTTGATTGCTGTATCCGAAAACGATATTGTTTCGGTGATGGATAATTTGCTCACAAATGCTGTAAAGTATACCGACAAGGGTACAATTAAAATAACTTTTGCTGTCAATAGAAAATATCTTTTTGTAAAAGTAAAAGATACCGGAAAAGGCATATCTAAAGAAGATTTACCACATATATTTGATAGGTTTTATACCGAAGATAAAGCTCGCCAAAAAGGTGGCACTGGCATAGGACTTAGCTATGTTAAAGATGTTGTTGAAGAGCATCACGGACACATGCATGTAGAAAGCAAGTTGGGTAAAGGCTCCACCTTCTTGTTAGTTTTGCCTCGCGCAGAGTCAAAACGCATCAGAAAAATAAGTGATGAACAAAAGAAATGCTTGGAAGCATCGTTGAGGCTATTTTTGTTCCCATTCTTCTTGCCAATAGATTTAGGTAGAGCAATTTACTATGGCATAAAAGATAAAAAGAACAAAATTGATTACTACACTTCAAAAGAGGACTAAGTCCTCTTTTTTTTGCCCCTTGAAATGATAATACTACTATGTTATAATTAAAGTTAGTAATATAACCATTTGGAGGGTTTATGTCAGTTATTACAAAAATGATAGGTAAGGTTGTCAACCTTTTCTCTAATTCTCTTTCTCAAAAAGAGCTCCGTAGTGATGTTATACACGGCGAAGCATTTGAAAACATCTCCGAAGTTGCTCGCCAAGTTGCATCAAGTGGTATGGTGCTTCTCAAAAATGATGGTGTACTTCCACTAAAAGATGAGAGCTTTGCTCTCTTTGGTAGAACTCAAGTTGACACATTCTATGTTGGCTATGGTTCAGGTGGCGATGTTAGAGCTCCCTACCGTGTTTCCATTTTGAATGGCATACTCGCAAACTCCAATTTGAACATCGACAAGGAACTTGCTTCCGTATATACAAAGTGGTCTGACGAAAACCCTGTTGACCATGGCTTCTGGGGACATTGGCCCTGGAGATATCCCGAAATGCCCCTATCAGATGAACTACTCAAAAACGCAAGAGCAAAATCACAAAAGGCTGTTGTTGTAATTGGTAGAGCTGCCGGCGAAGATAGAGAAAATAAGTTGGAAAAAGGTAGCTTCTTCCTTGACAACGAAGAACTTGAAATGCTTGATAAGGTTGCTTATTATTTTGACGATATCATCGTTCTCATGAACATTGGTAATGCCATCGATTTTGCGTGGACAGAGCGCTATGGCGACAAGCTAAAAGCCCTTCTTCTTACCTGGCAAGGTGGCATGGAAACTGGTAATGCAGTTGCTGATGTACTATATGGTAGTGCTTCTCCAGACGGTAAGCTCCCCATGACAATCGCAAAGCAATATAGCGACTATCCAAGTGCAAACGATTTTGGCGATAGAGATGCAAACCGTTATACCGAAGATATTTATGTTGGCTATCGCTATTTTGAAACATTCAACAAGGATGCTGTACTATATCCCTTTGGATATGGCTTGAGCTATGGCACTTTCAAAAAGAACAAGATTGAACTCGAAGACCACCATGCTTACATCAAACTCCAAGTTGAAGTGGAAAACATCGGCAATTACAAAGCTCGCGACACCATCCAAATTTATGCAAGCGCTCCACAAGGCAAGCTTGGTAAACCAGCGCTTACATTGGTTGGCTTCAACAAAACAGCTCTACTTGCTCCTGGCGAAAAGGATGTTGTAGAAGTTATCATACCCATCACAGCACTATCATCATATGACGATATTGGTGCAGTTAAAAAGTCAGCATATGTGCTTGAAAAGGGTGAGTATAGCTTGTACATTGGCAACTCTGTTAGGGATACCGAAAAGTTCTACACCTTTGCATACGAAGATGACATCGTCGTTGAAGAGCTTTCAGAAGCTGGTAGCCCACAAACACAATTTGATAGAATCAAGCCTATCCAAACAGAAACCGGCTACGACATCATCAAGGAAGCAACCCCTACTCGCTCATATAGCTTGAAGGACAGAATACTAAACAACCTACCCACAAAGGACATTCCATATACCGGCGACAAGGGTTACAAGCTACAAGATGTCAAGAGTGGCAAGGTATCAATGGACGACTTCTTGGCACAACTCAGTAACAAAGAGCTTGAAGCTATGACTCGTGGCGACTATACAATGCACTCCAAGCTCGGTGCTCCAGGCAATGCTGGTGCAATGGGTGGCGTGCTAAAGAGCTTGCGCGACAAGGGTGTTAAAGCTGTTATACCAAGTGATGGACCAAGTGGAATGAGATTAACTGCAGTTTGCTCACTCCTTCCAATTGGCACACTTCTTTCTTCAACTTGGGATACTAAACTCGTAGAAAGGATTTATGAGATAATCGGCAGAGAAATGCTTGTCCGTGGCTCTGACATCCTACTTGGGCCTGGCATGAATATACATCGTAACCCACTTTGTGGAAGAAACTTTGAGTACTTCTCCGAAGACCCATTGCTAACCGGTAAGACAGCTTCCAGCATGGTTAAGGGCATACAAGCGAGTGGCGCTGCTGCTTGTCCAAAGCACTTTGCTTGCAACAACCAAGAAACCAATCGTAACCGTAATGACAGCATCCTTTCCGAAAGAGCTCTCCGTGAAATCTATCTCAAGGGCTTTGAAATTTGCGTAAAGGAAGCATCTCCAAAAACCATAATGACTTCCTACAATAAGATTAATGGTGTTTGGGGACACTACAATTACGATTTGTGCACAACTATTCTCCGTGGCGAATGGGGCTATGAAGGCTTGGTTATGACCGACTGGTGGATGCAAAAATCTGTTTCTCAAGAGTTCCCAAATATCAAGGACCAAGCATACCGTGTAAGGGCACAAGTTGATGTTTTGATGCCCGGTGGCTCTCGCCTACCAATCGCTCCCAAAAAGCCAGACGGAACATTGCTAAAAACTCTTGGCAAAAAGGATGGTATCACAAGAGCAGAACTTTTGAGAACTGCTGAAAATGTACTCAACCTTGTAATGGACTCAACTGCTTTCCAACGCGACTAAACAAAACATCTAAATAAAATTTAATTTTGGTATTATAATATAACTATGGATATCAGCAAAGGTAAAATACTAAAAGACTACACAAAAGGGAATTTGCCAAAGCAAATTCTCCTTTTTTCGTTGCCTTTTATGTTGTCAAATGCCTTGCAAGTGCTGTTCTCCATTGTGGATATGATTGTCGTTGGGCAAGTGGTGGGCTCAAGTGGACTTTCTGCTGTTTCGACAGCAAGCCATATTGTTACCTTTATGACTATGCTCTGCCTGGGCTTTGCTACAGGTGGACAGGTTTACATTGCCCAGCTCATCGGCGCTGACAAAAAGGATGACCTAAACAAAGCAATAGGTACATTGTTTACTTTTACCATTATACTTGCTGTCATAATGACAACCATAGGTCTTACCCTTGCGCGCCCCATTCTATCTCTCATGAAAACTCCACCCGAAGCAATGGATGATGCTGTAAAATATCTTCTCATTTGCTCTGGGGGCGTAATTTTTACATTTGGTTACAACTGCGTCAGTGCTGTTCTCCGTGGCATGGGTAATAGCACGCAACCCTTTGTTTATATATTGATTGCCGCCATTGTAAACATCCTTCTTGACCTTCTGTTTGTCCTCCATCTTGATATGGGTGTCGCTGGCGCTGCTTGGGCTACTATCATTGGACAAGGCGTATCTTTTATAATTTCTATCATATACCTTTTTATCAAAAGAGCACAATTTGGCTTTGACTTCCGTCCACGCTCATTTATACCCGATAAACAAGCTTCCAAAGTTCTCATTAAGCTCGGCATACCCTTTTCGCTACGCAGTGGTGCTGTAAATGTATCCATGCTTTTTGTTACAAGTTTAGTTAACGGACTCGGTGTTGCAGCAAGCGCTGTGTTTGGCGTTGGACTCAAAGTTGATGATATGGTAAGAAAAATCTCCATAGGTGTAAATTACTCCGTATCTACTTTTGTCGGTCAAAACTTTGCTGCAAAAGAGTTGGAACGCACTCAAAAATCGGTATATTGGGGCTGGATATATAGCCTTTTGATATACTTGGTATTCCTTGTTGTATACCTTGTAGATGTAGAGGGTTTGTTTGGCTTGTTCACAAACGACAAGGAAGTTTTGGCGCTTGCCCCTATATTTGTAAAAGCCATATTGTTCAGCTTCCCAGCTATGATAATCATGCGTGGCACAAATGGGTTTGTACAAGGCATCGGCAACTCCATGTTGAGTATGATTTTCTCACTACTCGACGGCTTCGTTTTGCGCATAGGTTTAAGCTACCTTCTTGGCAATGTGCTTGGACTTGGCTTGTTTGGTTTGTTTTTGGGCTATGGCCTTGCTGCATATGGCACAGCAATACCTGGCATGATATATTTCTTCTCCAAAAAATGGAAAAATGCTCACTTTTTAGATAATCTTTAGAATTAAATTGCTGTTTTTGGGCAATCATTTTAAGCATGATTGTGCTTGACAAAGAAATTAAAAAAATTCGCAAGGCCCTTTCCTACTCTTCCGACATTGTGGAAAGGTCTCTTGATATATCGGGAAAAACGGCCATGGTTGTCTATCTTGACGGCATGATAGACATCAAAACCATTGACCTTGGCTTGATTGAGCCCCTTATTCGCAACGGTAGAAAGGTAGAAAGCGACATAAAAGTACTACAAGGCATCGTTGAAACAAGCGAAAAGCTGGAGTTTTTTGAAGATAGAAAATCAGCTCTTGAAAAGGTGCTGACCGGTGGGAGCCTAATTATAATTGACGGAGTAGAGGGCTACTGCGTTTGCTCTGCGCAAGGATTTATGTCGCGTCCTATAATGGAGCCACCCGTTTCAAGTGTAATAAAGGGTCCACGCGAAGGCTTTACTGAAAGTTTTAAGACAAATATTACATTGATAAGGCGTAGATTCCCTAACAGCAATCTTGTATTCAAATCTTTTACGATAGGCAAGCTATCGCGCACTCATGTTGAGCTTTGCTATCTAAAAAACATTGCCAACCTGAAAGTGGTAAAACAAATCGAAAGCAAGCTTAAAAAGATAAATATTGATGGAATAATTGACTCTTCTTACATTAGCAAGCTATTGGAAGACAGAAAATACTCCCTTTTCAAACAAACTGGCTCTACCGAAAAACCAGATATTTTAGCACAAAAGTTACTCGATGGCAGAGTGGCTATCATCGTCGACGGTTCTCCCACCGTGTTAACACTACCCTTTATGTTGATTGAGGACTTTTATGACTCCGAGGACTACTATCGTCGTCCTTTGCGCACAACCGTAATACGCATAATGCGCTTGCTTGGCGTCTTCTTTGCCATATTTTTGCCGGGAATGTTTGTAGCATTCCAATCACATCAGTATCAACTTTTACCCATAAAACTGCTTGTTACCATAATAAACAGCACTTCCGGCATACCATTTAGCCCTGTAACCGAAATGCTGATTGCACTCATACTCTTTGAAGTTTTAGGCGAAGCAAGTGTTAGAATGCCACGATTTTTGGGCATGGCAATGAGCGTTGTAGGTGGCATTATCCTTGGCGAAACAGCAGTAAATGCAGGTGTGCTCAGCACCCTTACGGTGCTGATAACGGCTCTATCCAGTATAGGACTATATGCTATACCAGACGAAGTGGGAACTTTTAGTGTAATACGCCTTATCTATGTGTTTGTAGGAGCAAGCCTTGGCACTTATGGAATACTGATTGCCACCATTGTAATTATGGTTTATGTGGTATCACTTGAAAGCTATGGTGTACCCTACTTTGCTCCATTTGCGCCACTCATCGCAAGCGACCTAAAAGATAGCATTGTAAAGTTTTCGATGGTAGACCTACCAAAACGCACATCAGCTTTAGGACTCAAAAACAAGACAAGACTCAAATATGGAAAATAGCTATATAACAAAAAGACAATATGGTCTAATAATATTTTTTATACCCTTCGTGTTCAAGTTTTCGGTACTTCCGTCCATACTTTCCGAGTATGCAGGAAGGGATATTTGGCTTACCATGTTAATCATCATGCTAACAGAAATTCTCCAGCTTCTGTTTGTTTCAAAGATAGATAAAATGGGTGGCTTGGATGCAATAAAAGAAAAATATGGCAATACCATTTACTACGCACTTACGGTACCTATTCTGCTTGTATTGATACTCAAAGCTTCCGTTTATACTTCCGAAACAACAGCTTATGCGAACTCATATTTGTTCTACAACATAACAACAAAAGGTGTTGGCATTATCGTTATTCTTGCAAGCTCATATATTGCCATCAAGGGAGCAAAAGGTATAGGCAGAGTGATTGAGCTTGCTCTTTGGCTTGTGCCTATTGCCATTATGATAGGCGCGCTTTTTGGAAAGTTAAAGCTTATGCCCTCCTACGCTTTGCCCATTGGTGCAAATGGAATTGCTCCCATCGCAACATCATTTGATAGCGCACTCTTTTGGACACTCGATTTTTCGCCCTTACTATTCTTGAAAGTACGCGAGGATACTGTGCTCCAAAAACGCAAGCGCTCCAAGTTCCCATGGATACCCCTTTCTGCCACTCTTTCTGCCCTCTTTA
>JAFXIB010000075.1 GCA_017533505.1 Clostridia bacterium
ATAGTGGTACAATCACCAACCGTACACCATCATTTTCACCTGAAAGAGCAGGTTATCAATTTGGTTACGGCACTATGCTTTACTACCATGCAAGTGATGCTACAAATGGCGTAGAAACCATACCTACTGCTATCGGTGAACATACCCTAAAGTATACAATCACTAACACCGACAAGAAGACTGTTGTTGACACTCGTGTTATCAAGTACAACATCACTATCGGCGAAATCAGTGCAAGAATCAACGAAGATTACTCTGTATACAACAGCGAAACCGGTTGGGCTCAAAGCATGGCTTATACTTTGTCTGTTCCTAACCTAATCACGGGAGGCACAACAAAGTACTATTATTCAGCTGATGGTGGCAATACTTGGATTGCTATTGAAAGCAAGATTGCTGAAGCAAACGGATGTAGAACAACCTTCCAAGTACCAGCTGAAGCTAACACCACAAGTGTAGTAAGCTATACCTTCATGGCAACCCATAATACACATGGCACACCTATGGTGTTTGGATTGGGTGAAGAACAAACCTACAAGGTTGTTGCAATTTGCAAAGATTATGTAGTTACAAAGATTGATACTATCACCCCCACATTTGATAGCCTCACAACCACTTATGCTGGCGAATGGACCAACAGCGCAATAAGCTTTGATGCAGTTGTAAACTATGGTGGCTCTGGCGCTCTCATTGACATCAACCTTGTTGATGGCGATACAAGTATTAGGGGCTGGCGTAGTGTAGAAAGTGTAGGTCTTGGTTTGTTGGACGGAGATAAACAATCAACATTTGAAGATATCGCAACTCAATTTGCTATCGATACAGAGTATACCGGAACAGTTAAGTTCAGAGTAAGAAACGGCGTTGGCTTGTCAAGTGAATTTAGTTCCGAAATTGAAGTCTATATCGATAAAACTTCTCCAACCATCCCCACTCCTTCTGCAAATAAGAATGTAAATGCTTATGGCTGGATAGGGGAAGCTACTACATTCACTTACGCAATCACCGACTCCGGTAACTCCGGTATCAAGGAAGTTAGCGCTATCAACCTTTCAAAGGCTGGCGAAGAACAAGCTATTACTGAGTCAAATGGTCAATACGTAATCGTAATCAGCGACTCATGTCAATACCAAATCACCGTAGTTGACAATGCAGGCAACATCAATGCTGTAAGCTTGAAAGCAAATATCGACGCCGAAGAATTGGTTTATCAATTCAACGAATACAGCTATCGTGGAGCCGGTCAATGGGCTTCAGAAAACTCATATGTTATCGTTGATATCACTATGGGTGCTTCCGGCGCAAGACTTGAGTACTCCGTTGACGGTGGCGACTACATTCCAGCTCAAGACTTTAGCAATACCCAAACCGAAATCCAAACCCAAAGCTTCAGCTTGGGATATAAACTCCCTGTTAGCGACGAAATCAAGTCTTACAAGATGAGAATCGTAACAAGGTCAGGTAAAATCCAAGAGTTTGACCTTGGCGAAGTAAAATTTGACCTCGAAGCTCCTGTTTATGAGCTCCTAACTGACCTATCTGCATATCAAGGCGATGTTTGGACCTCTCAAACTTTGCAAGCAATATTTACCGTTTTTGATAACCAAGGTGCTGTTAACTCTGGTATCGATGAGAATTCCGTTATCGTTGATAACGGAGGTACTATCGTTTCTCTTGGCGATGGTAAATATAGCCTAACCATTGATAAGTGTACTCCTTTTACACTTTCCATCAAGGATATCGCCGGCAACTTAATCACTCGCGAAATCAAAGCTAATGTCGATACTGCAGAGCCCGAATGGACCGAAATAAAGGCTTATATCGGTGGTGGTAATCCAACTGATACTTCCGTTGAAGCAGACGGCATCTACGAAGAATATAACTTCAAAGATTGGATTACAGCAAAAAAAGCAGAGCCTTGGGTAAGAATTGAGTTTACAATCGATATCACTTCAAGTGGTACAAGACTTGAGTACTCTAACAATAAGGGCACAACTTGGCTCCCATTGACTGGTGTATTTATGCCAGAAGAGGGCGAAGCTGAAGGCGAAGCTAAAGCAAGAACTTATATCACAGCAGAACAAAACAAGAGCTATATGTTCCGTTTGGTAACCGGCTCTAACAAAATCGCAGTTTATGAGACAGCTGAAGAATTGTTCGTAAGACTTGACTTTACATCTCCTACCTTGAGGTCAGAAACCTTTAGAGTAGGTACAAACGCAAACTTCCCACTCAAGACAACTTGGACTAACCAAGAAGCAACTTATAGAATTTGGGCTCAAGATACCACTCTTGGCTCCGGCATCAACTACGATACTTTGTTCCTTTATGCCTATAACTACAATGTTAGCGACGAAAATATCAAGAACGGAACGGTAAATGAGTTAGAAAAGTTTGCTCTCGTTAAGTCTGGTGACTACTACACCTACAACTTTAACGAAACCGTACAATACAAGTATCTACTCAAGTTTGAGGACTATGCTGGCAATGAGTACGACGGAGATGTATTTATCCCACGCGTTGACTTTACCACCGGCTTTAGCATGACTATGAGTGGCTTGGTTTACTCTGGCGGCGTTGGTTATGTTAACCTCGCTGACCAAACAAACTATTGGATTAGTGAGGGTGGCTCTGTAATCTTCAAGGCAACCCCATACTTTAGCGCTGGCACTACCGGTTTTGGACCAAGTGGTGGCAATATGGAATTCTCCATTGACGGCGGTAATACTTGGCAAACCTCAAGAAATATCGCTCAAGAAAATGTAGAGGTTAAGTTTGAGGCTGGTCTATACACCCTAACAATCAATAACGACCAAGTCAACACCTATCAGTTCCGTTTGATTACCGGCGCTGGCAATGTTTATGCACTCAATACTTTGTACAATGTACAAAAGGATAACACCACTCCCGAAGTTTCAGCTTCTGTCGCTTACCAAGCAGGTGGTGCAAGCTATGGCGGTGAGTGGACAAAGGAAAACTTGCGCTTTACTATCAACGCAAGCGTGGGTGCAAGTGGCGCAACTATCTATGCTGGTGTAGGCGAAAATGCCGACAATGCAGAGTGGAGTGCTGTTCAAACCATTGCTCCAAACAACCAATCACGCAATAACTACTACTTTGTAGTAGATAGTTCAGTTGCTGGCAACTACTTCTTTAAGGTTGTAAGTGGTCGTCCCGATACTCAAGCTATCACAGCAACTGGCATAAAAGTTCAACTTGATAAGACTGCTATCAATGTCGTTGCAAAGGCTGAAAGCCTTTCTGGTGAAGAAGTAGCAAATAGTAGCTGGGTAAATGCTCAAACAAATATCTATCCCAATATCACAAGCATCGGCGCAAGTGGTATCGGCGCTGTTTACTACAAGGTTAACACCGGCGCTGGATATGGCGAATATACCTTGTTGCCAGAGGACAACTACAATGTAGTTGCAAATGCAAATACCACCTCTCTTGTAGGATATATCTTCAAGGTTATATCCAATAGTGGTATGGAAGCAGAAAGCGTAGAGTTTACCCTTGGTTACGACAACATCGTACCAAGTGTTCAAATCGCTTTTGCTGGTGCAAAACTTCCAGAAAGCAATACCTATGGCGATTGGTACATCACTGATATCAATGTTCAAATCGTGGTTACCACAGGCGAAGGCGTAACAAGTCTTGCCTCTGGATACAAAGTATTCTATCAACATAAGGACAACGGTCAAGCTGATTACTCCGAATGGATGCAAGTTGAATCAAACTTCACACTAACCGATGAAACCGAAAAGGGTGGTACCGATAGATACTATCAATTTAAGGTTGTAACCGGTTCTGGCATCGAAGTTGTGCTCGAAAAGACCACGGATAACACCGAATACTATCTACCTATCGACACAAATAAGTATGACATTAGCGTAGATTTGTTTGTGGGCGATATCAAGGATACATCTTTTGCAGAAGTTTCTGGCACAGGTAGCTACTCTCGTGGCGACCAAACCATCGTTAGAATTGACGCAAATGATACCTATTCAATCGCAAAGAGAACAACCATCGGTGGCACTCCTTCAACAAGAGATTACACCGTAAGATACGACACCAACATCACTTCCGATGAAATCGGCTTTGTTGTAGGTGGCGACGATATCAACATTTCCGTTGAGTTCTTCAAGACATTGACCCTTGACTACTCAAATGAAAAACAATATCTACAAGCAGGCGATGTTGTTGATGTTGCCTTTAAGGCAAACGAAGAGGGCTTTGATGAGTTCTTCGGCGCAGTTTCTACTGCAAGCGAAGGCAAGAGAGTGGGCGTAAACGCAGTTTACACCAATGTAAATGGCGAAATCGTTGCTCGTCCATCAGCAATTGGTACTTACACCCTAACACTCACAATGCAACAGGGCTTTGAACACTATCACATCACCAACAATACAACAACTCTTACCGTTGTTTACTTTGAAGGTGAAGGTACTTCAATCAGCCCATACATCATTAGAAACCTTGTTGATTTCTACTATATCGACCAATATATGCACTTTGAAGAAAGCGATGCTACCATTGACTCAAGAGCATATCTTGGCACAAATAGAAGAGAAGCAACCTTCAAGCAACAAGCTGACATTTTACTCGATGCATCATTTACTCCTATCGGTGCAAGAGGCGATGGTTATACCAATGAGTTCATGGGTACCTACAATGGTAATGGTTATGAAATCATCTATCCAAATACCTTTGTTGCAAATGGAGATTTTGGTGTATTCCTCAATGTCAATGGCGCGCTCATCACAAACCTTGGCGTAAGACTCAATGTTCGTGCTATTGAAAGCTTGGAGGATAACTCAAATATCGGTTTTGTCGTAGCAAATGCAGAAAATAGTGGTATTCGTTCCGTATATGCTATCGGTAATGTTACCCTAAAGGGTAATGATGTAAAGGTCGGCGGTATCGTTGGTAACCTAAAGCTCAGCTTGGTATCATACTCATTTGCAGATGTAAGCATCACAGCAACTGCTACAAGTGGATATATCGGTGGCGTTGTAGGTTATATGGACGGCGCTTATACTGCCAATGTATATACCGTTTCCAGAGTAACTATTACCAACTCCAATAGCTACTCTCAAACAGCTCCAGCTGGCACCAAGTTCGTTTATGCTGGTGCTATCGCTGGTTATGCTATCAATCTTGACCAAGCTGGTTCACTACCAACCGAAGCAAACAGGAGCTACTACCTTGATAGAAATATCGGCTTTGATGGCTCCATCGAACAAGGATTGTCACTCGGCAATCGCGATCAGTTTGCAGAGTACGACAGCTTGAAGCATCAAGATGGCAATATCGACTTCTTCGCTTCAAAAGAATCCGAAGGCTCACATGCAACTGTAAAGATTCACGAAATCACCGAGAGAAATTACTCCATAACCGTTGCAGAACTTGTTCTCATCAAGATAAATGAAACCAAGGCTCAAGCTAATATGTCAGGCGATGGCACAACAAGTAGCCCATTCTTGGTAGATAGCGAAGCTAAACTCAAATATATCGAAACCTTCCCATGGGCAGTATTTAAGCAA
>JAFXIB010000076.1 GCA_017533505.1 Clostridia bacterium
GATAAAATAATAGCAACCTATGGTGATTATGACACCTATTTTGAGCAAGAATATGGCATAACACCAACTATGCGCGCTGAAATAATAGAGCGCTACACCGAGAAGGCAAACTAATCCTTGCTTTTAGAACAAAAATATAGTATTATAACCGTATGATAGCAAATTTTAGAGATTTGGGTGGACTACCCGTAGCAAACAACAGAGTAATCAAAAAAGGCGTTTTTATCCGTAGCGCTATGCTTGACCATGCAACCGATGAAGAACTACAAGAAATCAAAAAGTATGGCATCAAGGTAGCATACGACTTCCGTAACAAGAGCGAAAACAGAGGCGACCGTCCTTACGAAAAAATTGGTGCAGAACATAGAAACATACCTGCAACCTACAAAAACGACAGACTTTTCCGTCTTGACAAAGGTGGCATTTTCACAATGCTATTTAGAGAAATCACATGGGAAGATGTTGCTCAAACCTACGAGAGCCTACCAGTTGGAAACAAGGCTTACAAAGCCCTTATGCAATCACTCATCAACGAAGAAGTGCCACTAATGATGCACTGCTCTGCTGGTAAGGATAGAGCTGGTATTGCAACCGCAATCATTATGATTTTGCTCGGTGCTGACTACGAAACCGTACTTGAAGAGTATATGCGTTCAAAGGAAGCACAACACTTCAATGAATATGTTATTGGCGAAATTCTCCCCAAGTTTATCCACAAGTTTGCATTCTCACACTTCCATGCATTCTTTATGGTATACCCAGAGCTACTTGATGCATCACTCAACAAGATAAAAGAAACCTATGGCGACTACGACACCTACTTCGAAAAAGAGTTTGGTATCACAAAAGAAATCAGGGAACAGCTCATCGAAAAATACACAGAGCCAGCACCAATACAAGAATAAAACAAAAGAAGAGCCGAATGGCTCTTTTTTTAATTCGAAGTGCGAGTAAATCACTAATCACTCAACATTCATCACTCATAAAACGCGATTATTTAGATGAGATACGAGCAAAACAAAATCCCTCAATGGGAGTGTAGTTGGCGTACTGTGCCCCGATGTAAGCAAGCTTACAAGTAAGAAGTAATAGTGAAGAGTGAAGAAGTAAGGTTTTGTTTTAAGTATTCCTCAAAAAATGCTCTTGTTATAAAAACGCGACAGTTTAGATGAAAGACGAAGGAAAAGAAAAAACCCGAAGGGTTGCTGTACTTGGTGTACTGCGCCCTGACGGGTTTTCTTATTTTTCAAAGTATTTCGCTAAAATGTCGCGTTTTATTCAAAGTAGATGGGTGCACAAAGCGCAGTACAATACTCTGGATGTGGCTTGAAAGCTTGCTTGGGTACCATGAGAACAAGTGCCATGTTCAAAACAAACTTCATGATTGGGTCATAATTCTTTTTGGTTTCGGCTCTCACAAAGCCAGCTTTTGGTACCTTAACTTCAAATTCATAGTCACCGGAGCGCTTGCACTTCTTTTCGAAAATAACACCTTCATCGTTCTTGACAAGGAGCCTATCTCCCCTCTTGAAGCGCTTGACGGATACCTTTACGGTTTGACCTTCGGTGTACTTGACGGTGTCGCCACAGATAGCTTCTCCAGCACTCATAGTAATCATTGTGCCACTCTTGGTGCGCTCTGAAATAGTGGTGTGGCCTGCTTTGATGCCTTCCAAAATATCCTTTGGAGAGTTTGATTTTGCATATACCCATGTTGTGGGGTTGCCAATAAAGTTGGTTACCAGTATATCATAGTGGAAGTCCGAGCCACCTACAATTTTGAGCTTTTTGCCTTCACACAATTTTTGGTGCCACCAGTCAATACACTTTTGATTGTCTGGGCGCATTGGTCCATTCCATACTTCAATAGAGTCATAGAAGTCTTGACCATCAAGTGGCCACAGCCAACCACACTTTGAGCATTGTGGGTGGTTGATGGATACAAGTGCACCATTTGCTTCGCACTCCTTTTTCATCTCAAGCCACTCTTCAAAATGGTTGGTGGCATATCCTTTGGAGTATGGCTCTTTTACGCCCCAAATGTTTGCGTGAGCGCAAGGATAGGTCATTTCTACACCCTCTATCATTGTAACCTTGTCACTCAAAGGAAGATTGCCCATAACCGTCCTATTGTGGTCGGTCATAATTAGATAATCCAAACCATTTCTCTCTGCCTTTTTGAGCACTTGTTGATAGGTGCAATGTCCGTCTGAAAGGGAGGTGTGGCAATGGGTGTCGCCAGCGTACCAGCCCTCCTTTTTTGCTATCATATCAACATATACCTTGATGGTATACTCGTCAGATATAAAACGATTGGCTGTTATGACAAGTGTCCATGTGCCAGGCTCAATCTCGCGCCTATCATAGCCTATGGTAGAATATGCGCCTGATACAACAATCTTTTCGCCCTTTCTGCCACGAGCTCCTACATCGACACCATTGAGGTCTTTTAGGCAAATGCCAACTTCGTTAACCCACATTTCGCCCTTGACTTTTTCGGGATAAAAGTCATAGTAAAACTCCAACCTACCGATGCCTTCTGGCACTTCAAGAGGGATAAAATGGTACATTATATTGTCTGACTTCTTTGCATTAATGGTAAACTCTAACATAATAAAAGACCTCCGTTAAATATTGTAACACGGAAGTCCTTTCTTTTCAATATGAAGTTTTACTCGATTGGATTTTTGAGATGCCCTGATGTCGTCTTTGCGATGGTGCGATATTCCTTTTCGGATGCATCATACCTATCAACAACATCCTTGCCTTTGTGTAAAACAAGATTATATATTCCCCTATGTGGGTCTTCGTATATAAGCTCATATGGATTATATACTTCAAAATAGCATTTGCTCAACTTTATCCTACGGAGAGTAAACTCGCGCCCTGCATAGTCTTTGAGTGTGGAAAGTGTTTTAACTTTGCATCCATTGCACTTTTTGCCATAAGGACAGTAGCCAAGCTCCATGACCTTTATGTCGCCACGCGTGAAGATATATCCAAAACCAGATGCGCCAGTTTCTTTGATTTCCTTTAGGGATAGCTCCTTGCTAAAAGCAACTTCGTCAGCAATGCTACCAGCAATAGAAAGAGAAAGACTGTTGAAGATGTTTGTATCCATGCCAAGGAACAACTTTTTGCCCCATAGTCTTGCAAGTGCAATGGCATGTGGGTTTTCGCCATAAATGCCGTCAAAGTCTTTTACACATCCAGCAAGAATTTCTATATCCTTTGTTGAAAGCATACTGGGAATATAGAGATATCTGTCGTCCGCGATGGGAGTATCACGGAAGAACTTTTCAAAATACCTTGTATCGTTATAGTCGCTTGGCGCAAATATTGCAATATGGTATCCGTTAAGGTTAGAAAAATCTTCGGCAATAACAGCAAGCGAATTGGGCCTATATGGTGCGCTTTCTTTTTCGTAATGTATAAGGGCTGGCCATGGAATATCCCTTTCGGCAAGCTTGTCGTAAGCCTTTTTGTAAGCATCTCTACGGAGTGCATTCAACACACTCTTTGCGCCAAAGGGTTTTCCCTCTATTGTAATGTTGTAGTTGTCAACAGCAAAGGGATAGTTGTCAACCTTGTCAAAGACTTTGCGAACTTCATTTTCGTCAAGGGGATTGCCTGTTGCAACTGGGAGTATCGCCTCGGTTTGAGAAAGGGCAACAAGCTCTCCATCAGCATATACCTTTACAGAAGCAATATTATTCTCCTTTGCGCAAAAATCAACATCTATTATCCTTACACCAACAGCACTACTCAACTCTTTGTTCAAGCGATTATCGGTGGTGATGTTCACTTCGTCCCCAACCATAACCTTGCCTTTGTATGCAAGCGGTGTAAGATTGTTGATAGGGTCGCCGATATACTCGGCGCTACCCACTTCTTTACCTTGCCTTAAAATCTTGAAGCTGTCGCCTTTTGCTGGGTTTAGGCTACCTTTAACAAATATTTTGTTGCCTACAATCTTGGATATTGTTCCAACTCTTTCGCCAATATGTCCTTGAACATCTGTTGATAAAAAGCTGTTTGTTTGACCAAATGCTAACCCTAAAGTATAGTTGCCACGATTGTATGTGCGCTTGAGAGCTGATAGCTCGTCGCCCATCTTTTCGTGTGGATACAAAAATGAGCGATAGTATCTTATGGCTGCGCCAACATACTCTGGTCTTCTCATTCTACCCTCTATCTTGAATGATGATACACCAGCTTTTTGTAGCTCCAAAATCTTTTCGCCAATGGATAGGTCGGCAGTACATATTGGATAGTTTTCGTCTTGACCATTCAAGCTATACTTTTGTCTGCAAGGTTGCTTGCATAGTCCACGATTGCCACTGTTGCCACCAGCAAAGCCACTCATATAGCAGTGCCCAGAAAATGATGTACAGAGCGCGCCTTGTACAAACACTTCCGTGTCCATCAATGATGCAATCTTTTTGATTTCTTGAATGGGTGTTTCGCGTGCAAGAATAACTCTCTTGAAGCCAAATTCTTTGGCAATTTCTGCACCATAAATGTTGTTTACGCCACCTTGAGTTGATAAATGCAACTCGATATCAGGTAGCTTTTCGTGGATAAATTTGCCCAAAAATATATCTTGTAAAATGATGGCATCAACACCCATTTCGCGCAGTTTTATCACAGTCTTAAAAAAGGTGTTGAGTTCGCTCTCTTTGATGAGAGTGTTAAGCGCAACATAAATCTTGACACCCATTACGCGTGCATAGTCAAGCGCAGTTTTTAGCTCGTCATAGGAGAAGTTTTCGGCACTTTTGCGTGCAGAAAAGTCCTTTAGTCCAAGATAAACTGCGTTTGCACCATTATTTACGGCAACATAAAATGTGTTTAGATTGCCAGCAGGCGCCAAAATTTCTGCCACTATCTCTTTCTCCTCAAAATATCCCCAGCCTTGAGTTCAAGCTCGGTCTTAATCTTTACGATTTGTTGCACGATTTTTGCATCGTCAATGATGTTGCCCTTTGCATCAATCATTTCGCCAACAACAAGTTGCTTGTTGAAGCTGTCAGTTGGGGAAAGCACTTCAAGTGTATCGCCAACACGGAATCTATTGCGCATTTCAACAATGGCATAGCCATTTTCATATCCGTTTACAACAGCTATGAATTCGTGTGAGCCACCATTTTGTCCTGAATTGTATGCGATAGTCTTGTTGTTTTCGCCAAGAGTGTATGCAACGGTATAGTCGCGATGCACAACCTTTCTAACCTCTCTTTCAAGCTCGTCAACAACACTTTGGAATTCGCCCTTGTAGAAGCTATCAAGCGCCCTTCTATATGCGTTCACTACTGTTGCAAGGTAGTACTCGGACTTCATTCTGCCCTCAATCTTCAATGACAATACCCCAGCATCTGCAAGCTCTGGGATATATGAGAGCATATTTAGGTCTTTGGAGTTCAAAATATATGTACCCCTTTCATCCTCTTCCATTTGAAGGGGGTCGCCATCCCTACTTGACTCGGTGATGTTATAGTGCCATCTGCAAGCTTGGACACATTCGCCACGATTGGCATCTCTGCCGTCAAGATAGTTGGACAAAAGACATCTGCCACTATATGACACGCACATCGCTCCGTGTACAAATACTTCAAGCTCGGTATTGGGGTTATGCTCGTGAATTTCCTTGATTTCAGCAAAGGAAAGCTCTCTTGCAAGTACCACTCTTTCTACTCCTTGAGATGCCCAAAACTCTACGGTATACTTGTTGAGAGTGTTTGCTTGGGTGGATAAGTGTATTGGAAGAGATGGAGCTACACGCTTACAAAGTGAAATAAGCCCTGCATCGGTTATCAAAACCGCATCAACACCAATACTTTCAAGCTGACGGAAGTATTCTTTTGCCACTTCAAAGTCTTTATTCTTGGGAAAGATGTTGACGGTAACATACATCTTTTTGCCACGAGCATGACAATACTCAACTCCTTCACGCATATCTTCAAGGGTGAAGTTGTCGGCAAAAGCACGCAAGGAAAACTCTTTTCCACCTGCGTAAACGGCGTCTGCGCCAAAGTCAATAGCTGTCTTAAGTTTTTTTAGGCTCCCAGCTGGAGCAAGAAGTTCTATATTTTTCATAAGAATATTTTAACATATCCTTTCAAAATTGTCATTATTTATGATAAACTATTATTGATAAGAAAGCTCAAGGAGAAACTTATGCTTGATAAATTCAAAATTGGACACTATACCGACTCCGAAAAAGGCACAGGCTGTACCGTAATCCTATGCGAAGATGGTGCAGTTGGTGGATGCTCTATCCGTGGTAGCTCACCTGCTACTCGCGAAACCGATTTGCTCAAAACCGAAAAAACCGTTTCCAGCGTAAACGCAGTTGTACTTTCTGGTGGCTCTGCATTCGGTTTGGAAGCAGGTAGTGGTGTTATGGATTATCTATACGAGCAAGGAAAAGGCTACAATGCCGGAAAATATAGAGTGCCAATAGTTGTTGGTGCATCTATATACGACCTTGAATACAAGGATTTTGGATATCCCAACAAGCAAGCTGGCTACGAAGCAGCAAAGAGTGCAAAAAGTGGCAACTTTGAGCGTGGCGTTATCGGGGGCGCAAGTGGTGCAACCATATCCAAGCTACTCGGCATGCCTACTGCAATCAAGACTGCACTTGGCGTACAAACCTACTCCATAAACGGATTGGAAATTGCAGTTATAATGCTTGTTAACGCTCTTGGCGATGTAATCAAAGATGGAGAGATTATAGCTGGCGCACTTGACCCAAACGGCAAACCTATTTCCATAAAGAAAATATTTACAATGGGTGGCATTGATGAGCCAAAATGCGCTAACACAACCATTGGTTGCATCATAACCAATGCAAAACTCACAAAAGCTCAAGCCAACCTACTCAGCGACCTTGCACACGATGGTTTTGCCTTGGCACTTTCTCCCAGCCATACTCGTTTTGACGGGGACGCAATGTTCACTTTGGCAAGTGGCGAAGTTGATGTTGCCTTTGATACACTCGGCGCAATCATACCAGACCTAACGGCACGCGCAATCCAATCTTCGGTAACCGAAACCGAGCCAATAGAAACCAAAATCAGCCCAATGATGTTCAAGCTCTTCCAAAAGATTTGGAAAAAACTATCATAACCTTGTGTCCAAAAGACTTATAATAAAAAGCAAGCCAACTGGCTTGCTTTTTTGTTTTGCTATACTATTCCCTAAAACGCGACAGTTTAGATGAAGAGTGACGCAAAATAAAAGAACTTCCTGACGGGACTTTGACTCACCGTAAACGACCGAGTGGATTTTTGCATTTTGTGAAGTAGATCGCTAAAATAAGGTAACGCGAATCAAGCGCGATAGTTTAGATGAGATACGAGCAAACAACAACACCCCGAAGGGTTGCTGTACTCCTTGTACTGCGCCCTGACGGGGTGTTGTTAGTTTGTGAAGTAGGTCGCTAAAATATCGCGCTTGATTTTATTGTTTTACAAGTGGCTCTTGCTTCAACTCAAAACTACCATCTGTTCCAATAGTAATGATTGTGCCACCGCGTTGCTCATGCTCGTTTTCGATGCCGATGTATGCAAGGTGGTCAATGCTCATGCCATAGGTAAGACGAATACCTTTGTAATCAACTGACCAGAAGTTTGTGTGGTCGTGTCCACAGAATATGCCTTGGGTGGAACCAAGTGCAAGAGCTGTTTCGAAGAATCTATCTTCTGGAACAGAGCAACATACCACTTCGTTTGGCTCCTTTGCCTTTCCATATACATAGGTTACATTTTCGGTATTCTTGTAGTTGTTTGCACGATATTCTTCCCAAGCTGTTTCGTACTCGCGTAGTGGAATGTGTATAAATACCAAGCTCTTGACAGTTTCTGCATTTTCGTCAATGGACTTGTTGAGATTGTTCATACGAGCAACTTCACTTTCGTACCAAGCAATTTGGTTTTCGTGGAGACCGTCATACTCGTCTATGAAACCAGTTACATATGAGTGAGTGTCCATCATGTATAGGGTTTGAGTAATCAAGCCTTGTGAGTTCTTAACATTGATTGCGTAGTTGATGTCGTCTACACCTTCTGCTTTGTCGATTAGACAATACTTGCTACTTCTATAAATGTTATATAGGTCATCACGACGATAGAGTGAATAATCTTCGGTATCGTGGTTACCAAAACATACTGCGTAATATACGCCAAGAGTGTCCATAAGTGAAACAAACAATTCGGTTTCGCGACGATTGTCAATGGTGCCTGTTTGGAATGGTACAGGATATACTATGTCGCCAGTTACGACTACGAGGTCGGGCTTAACGCGTTTTACAAGTTTCTCAACAGCATCAAAAGCCTTTCTGTCCTTGCCAATACTGAATGCGCCACCACCGATATGGACATCGGTAAGTTGCAAAATCCTAAACTCTCTATCGGTAGTAAAGGTATAAACTCCATCTTCAAATGTGGGGGTGAGCTCACATCCAACATACTCTTTGCTTTCAACGATTCTGATGTTTTGTTGGTATGCAACAACATCAAGTGCAACAACACCACATAGTGCAAGCAAAATTACACAAAGAATGGTGCTTATGATAGCAAGAACTTTGGTGCCTTTTCCTCTTCTTCTAAGTGCCATATGACCTCCAAAACGCA
>JAFXIB010000077.1 GCA_017533505.1 Clostridia bacterium
AACTACCTCGCTATGCTCGGCGATAATTACCCTTCGGGCGATAATTACCTTTGCGCTATCGCTCCAAGGCGATAACTACAAAAAACTTTGTTTTTTGCGTTAAGGATAAAAGAATATATTAGAGAGTAAAATTACTTTTAGCACTCTTAATATGCTCTATCCACAACGCAAGCACTTGTGCTTGTATTTCGCGCCGAACAAAGTGAGGTATTTATCGCTCTCGCAAGGCGAGAGTAGTTATCGCCGAGCGTAAGCGAGGTAATTATCTTGCGAATGCAAAATGTGTTTCGCATTAGTTTTTACTTCCTCCAATATTTAATACATTAGACTTAAAGCTGACGGATTTGTGGTTGCCACGGTCAATGGCATCGTCTATGAGTAGGGATAGGAAGGTGCTATAACTATACTCTGGGAATAGATAGTGTGCAAGTGAGCCTGGGATTGAGTTGATTTCGTTTAGGTATAAGGTGCCATCATAGATAAAATCAAAGCGAACTACACCTTTTAGATTGAATTTAAGGAATATATCCCCTGCTGTTTGGCGTATTTGGGTTTTGAGTTCTTCGCTAATGTTTGCTGGAAACTCGCGCTTAACATTATTTTCGCCCTTTGTGAATGCAATGTATTTGTCTTCAAAGCTCAAAAAGTCGTGCGCTGTAAGTGGGCGCTCTACTTCCGAAATTACTATCTTGTCGCCAAGTGAAAGCACAGCACAATTATATTCCGTAAAATGCTCTATGCCCCTTTCCACCAGCGCATACCTATCGTAACTCAATGCGACTTCTATCTTTTCAAGTAGCTCAAGCTCGTCGCGTGCGTACCCAACGCCTATACTGCTACCCTGTCCGTTTGGCTTGATAAACATGGGATATCCCAGCTTTTTTGCTACTTTTTGGACACTTTCTACGCAATTATCCCCTACAAGTGCGCCTTCAACGACATCGTAACCCATGTCTACAACTGCAAGCTTTGTTAGATATTTATCCATACACAACGCAAGCGCCGAACTGTCTGCTGTCGTATATGGTATACCTTGTAGCTCAAGGTAGCCCTCAAGCTCACCACGCTCCCCTTCGCCACCATGCGTTAGCATAAGAGCGCAATCTATATCATCCAAATGCTTCCACTTTTTGCCCTTTTGATATAGTAGCTCACGACCTATCAATGTGATTTTCTTGTGCGATTTTGCCTTGAAATCCCTAAAAGACGCTATATCAAACAGCTTGTCGCTCGTATACCACACACCATCTTTGATGTATGCTGGGTATACCTTATAGTCGGTATATGGCACCGAAGAGAGCGCCTCAACTGCTGTGATAATGGAAATGTCATGCTCGGTAGAGTTGTCACCAAATATTGCAAGAATACTCTTCATACTAACCTCACGGAATATCGTTTTGAAGATATAAAATATCTCCCTTTGTCAATATATTCTTGAACTCACTCGTTGCGTGCATAAGTGTGGAAAATTGGTAGATTTTGCCTTGAAATCCACTCTTTTTAAGCTCATTATAGATTATTTTTGCGTTTTCGCCAGACAAAATGACAACATCTCCAACTGCACCAACTGCTCGCGCTAACCTTTTGTTTAGCTCCACTTTCTTTTGTCCACACTCCACCAACCCTTGGGCATATATCACCTTGCGACCATCAAAATCTTTGAGAACACTCAAGGCACTTTCTACACCCAAAAGATTGGCATTGTAGCTATCATCAAGTATGGTTATCCCGCCACTTACGCGCCTTTCCAATCGGTGTGGCTCGGGCTTTAAGAGGGAAACCTTATCGATAATATCGCTTACTTCTATCCCAAGCTCCAACGCAAGAGATACACATAAAGCTATGTTTTATGCATTGTGCGCGCCAAGTAGCTCGGTTTTGAGTGGAATTATACCACGCGCTGTTTCAAGCTCAAAGGTGCTACCCTTGGCTGTCAGCTTTAGATTTTTGATTTGAATGTCGCCACCACTACCAACATTTATCGCTTTTCCACAAAACCTACTGCTCATCTCATTTGTGTGTGGGTTGTCCACATTGAATACCACCACTCCATTTGCACCTATGTAGTTTGCAAGCTCTTCCTTGGTTTTAGCAACATTTTCCACATTCTTGAAGCTATCTAAATGTTGCTCGGCTACCCCTGTAATTATGCCGTATTGTGGCGCAATAAGTTTGCACATTTCATTGATGTCCCCCTTGCGCCTTGCACCAGCTTCCCCTACAAAAACCACCGTTTTTGTTAGGTTTTTGGTGCTTTTTAGCTCATCATATTGGTTTTCTACACTCTTTGCAAGTCCAAGTGGCGTGTTGTGATTGTGCATACTTGACACCACTTGATACTTTGTGCGTAGTAGCTCGGTAAGTATCCGTTTTGAGCTTGTCTTACCATAGCTACCTGTTATGACAACTTTTATGATGTCATTTTCTCGTAAGGGTGCTGTTTTCCTAAAAGCATACCTAAAGTTACGCCTGCGCTCAAATGGTGCAATTATGCCATTGACAAGCGCTAAAATACAACTCCCAGACAAACCAACCACAGCTCCAGCAAGGTGCTTAACACTTGGAATCAAAATCAAAAAGCTCAAGCCCATTGACACTATGTAAAATATAACAGCAACCCTTGTTCCCCTTGCTGTAAAACGAAATTTGGTGCGCTTTTTTAGGTATTTTATGAGTGCAACCACACCTATTACTACCAAAATTGATGCCTCAACATAGTCGCCAACCCCAAAATACCTTTCCAGCAAATAGCCCACTACCCCTATTAAAATGGGGATAATCACACCAAAAAGCGCAGTTTGTCGCTTAAAAATGGTATGGTAGCCATTACTTTGCAAAGCATACAAATGGAAACCACCAAGGCATATAGCACAAAACAATGTTGACAAAATCAAAATCCAGCTACTCATTGTTAGCAATATATGTTTTTATGAGTGCGATTGTTTCGCTACAATTATCAAGATAGCTAAAATGTCCAGCATTCTTAAATACCTTTAAGGTGCACTTTTTGAGCTTGCGTTTGTACCTTTTTGCCATATATAAAGGGGTATCCCTATCCTTTGCACCCCACAAAACCAGCACAGGAATGTTGATATACTCTAAATCCCTATCGGTAAAATCATTGACAATGTTGATAAATGTTGCTTTTTGCGTTGGGGCTAAAGCACTAAAATCAGCGCTACCACTCAATCCACTTTTACCCAGCTTTTTGAGAATTTTATGCAAAAATACCTTAAAATGATACTTTATCCCCCTGCGTGGTTTGAGTCCAGCTGAATCTATAAGCACAAGTCCACGCGCAAGAAAGGGAAATCTTGATGTAAGCCTTACACCCACTCTACCACCAAATGAGTGGCATATAAAATAGGCATCAACAACACCAAGCTTGTTGAGTATGTCCTTGACTCCATCAGTATAGTGGTCAAGGTCAAGTGGTGTATTGGGAATGGCATTGTGCTCAAAATCAACCAAAATCACTCTATTGGTTGCAAAAAAGGCTCTTGCAATAGCAAGCATACTATCACTATCCCCACCCCAACCATGCAAAAATACAAGTGGAATACCTGTGCCATATATTTTGTAATGCATGGTTTAATATATGAAATTGCGAAAGGCGAAGTGCATTTCGCATTAGTTATATTTGGCTGTCGCCAAGTTATATATGCTCGCCCTTGCAAGCAAGTGATATTTTATGTGGTTCATAAAGTTATATTTTTAGCTAAAGCTAAAAGCTGTGGATAAAGCATATACAAAGCACAACAATTAACTTTATATCTCTAAAATATACCATAGCTTTGCGTAGCAAAATATAGTTGCGTAAGCAATATAACTAATAACTTATAACTAAAATGCTAAAGCATTTTATATACCATAGCTTTGCGTAGCAAAATATAACAGCGTTAGATATATAACTAATAACTCATAACGCAAATTTCAATTTGCTTTCATAAAACGCGACAGTTTAGATGAAAGACGAAGGAAAAGAAAAAACCCGAGGGGTTGCTGTACTCGGCGTACTGCGCCCCGACGGGTTTTATTATTTTTCAAAGTATTTCGCTAAAATGTCGCGTTTTAGAGGTAGAGCCAGTAAATACGCGCCACCGAATCCCACCCATAATAGTGTGGTCTCAAGCCACTAAACTTAAACCCCATCTTTTCATATAGGGATATCGCTGGCTTGTTGGCATCATTGACTTCAAGCGTTATCGCTCCAATTCCGTTTTCGCGCGCTGAACCTATCATCTTGGCTACTATCGCACTACCAACTCCCATGCCACGATAATCCTTGGTTACTGCTATGTTCATAATATGCCCTTCGTCCAATATGTGAGCATATCCACCATAACCTATCACTTTGCCTTCTGTATTCTTTGCGACAAAATAAAACTTGTTCTTGTCGGCATATTCCATACAAAAACTTTCATAAGACCATGGTTTTTCAAAACATTCCTTTTCAATGTCAGCTATACCACGCAAATCTTCAAGAGAATATTTTTCAACTGTGAAGCTACGCGCCATTCTATGCCTCCGCTGAAGATTTCTTCATATAATATGGCTTTGCCACTGCACTAAACTCGCCCTTTTGTACCTTTTCTACAAATGTAGCAATGAGCTTCTCAGGAATAGGTGCGCTGTAAAGTACCCTTTCAACTGATATTTCCGTTAGCTCCGAAATGTTCTTTGCCATGTACTCCATACTGGTGCCATCTTTGAGTAAACAATAATAGTTGTCGTGCTTGCAGTCTATCATTGCAAGTGCATTTTGATATCCATGGAGCATACACTCAAGTTCGGTGAGCTCAACAAGGCGCGCACCAGATGCAAGCGCCATTGCGTTAGCAGTTGCAACTCCTATCCTTATGCCTGTGAATGAGCCTGGTCCCACTACCACTCCAATGTACTCAACTTCTTTGGCTTTGAGTCCACTTTCAGTCAGTAGCCTATCAAGCTCGGTGAGAATTTCGGATGTGTGGCGCCTTTGTCCACCATTGCCAACATATATATTTTGCTTGTCACCATTTAACACTATAAGTGTTAACTCGGTTGCTGTTGAATCAATTATTATCGCTTTCAAGACCTGAAATCTCCCATTTTCTTTGGTTTTCGCCTGTAACATCTATGTTGATGCGTATAACTCTATCGGGAAGCTCTTGCATTTTGTTCCACTCGATTACCGTGACAGTATCCTTTTGATAAAGCTCCTCAATGCCAAGCTCGTAAAGCTCGTCTTCGTCCTCGATACGATACATATCAATATGGTACAAAGTGAGTGCGCTCCCTTGATACTCCTTGATGATTGTAAATGTTGGAGAAACAACCATTTTTGTAACACCAAGAGCCTTGGCAAGCCCCTTTGTAAAGGTGGTTTTGCCAGCACCCAATGTGCCACATAGCAGTATGGCTTCGCCCCCGCGGAGTGTATGTGCAATCTCTTCTGCAAGGGCAAATGTTTCTAATTCCGAATTGGTTGTGCGTATCATAAATGAAGTATCTTTGAGAGTCGTTTGTATAGTATAAATGTAATAACCGATGCAACAACTGTCTTGATTAGGTTGAATGCAAGTCCGTACATAAATGCAAATTGTACCCTAACTTCCATTAGCGCTGGAGAATATAGGGCTGCGTACATTGGCACCATAATAAAGTAGTTGCTGAGCGCGCTGATGATGGCATTGGAAAGTATACCAACTCCCAAACCAATAAGCGCACCTTTGATGTTCTTTTTATATTTGTAAATGATGGTTGCTGGTAGCGTGAATGAAATGCTAACAACAAATGCACTCAACTCGCCAACAAAGGCTGTGGTTGATGTTGTAAGCTTGATTGCACACCTAATAAAAGCAATGATAACCGATGCAACAGGTCCAAGTGCAAACCCACCAATGAGTGCAGGAATGTCCGAAAAGTCCATGTCGAGCACATTGAATGGTGGTACACTAAAAATGGGGAAACGCGCAAAAAAGTATAGCACCGTTGCAACAGCACTCAAAACTGCCACTTTGGTAATGTAGGCAGTTGCGTTCCTCATTTTGCGCTTTTTGGTAGCCTGTTCAGAGTTTTGCTGGGTGGGAGTCTCTTGTGACTCCCCTACGCACTCTGTCTTGTTATTTTCTTGATTAGTCGTCATTTTCTTCCCTTACCTTGTGGTCCTTCCAGAGCTTTTCCAAGCAGAAGAAATCACGAGTGTCGCTGTTGAACAAATGTACAAGTACATTGTCATAGTCAAGTACACCCCATCTGCCATCGCGCAAGCCTTCCTTACGGCTAACAACAATACCTTCTGCTTCCAACTTTTCTTCTACTTCGTCTGCAAGCGCTCTTACATGTGATGCGTTGCGCGCAGTTGCAATTACAAAATAATCAGCAATCGTGCTCTTGTC
>JAFXIB010000078.1 GCA_017533505.1 Clostridia bacterium
GAGTAGAACGTGGTGTTGTTAAAGTTGGCGACAACGTTTCTATCGTTGGTATGGGTTCAGACAAATCAAGCGTTGTAACAGGCGTTGAAATGTTTAGAAAACTTCTTGACGAAGCTCAAGCAGGTGACAACATTGGTGCTCTTCTCCGTGGTATCGACAGAAAAGATATCGAACGCGGTCAAGTTCTTGCAAAAGTTGGCTCAATCCAACCACACACCCACTTCAAAGGTCAAGTTTACGTTCTAACCAAGGAAGAAGGTGGCCGTCATACTCCTTTCTTTAACGGATATCGTCCACAATTCTACTTCAGAACAACTGACGTTACCGGTTCAATCGAACTTCCAAAGGGTGTAGAAATGGTTATGCCTGGTGATAACATCGACATGGAAATCAAGCTCATCACTCCTATCGCTATCGAAAACGGTCTCCGTTTCGCTATCCGTGAAGGTGGTAGAACTGTTGGTTCAGGCGTTGTTTCTGAAATCATCGACTAATTATTAATATAATTAACAAAATTAAAACGGTAGCATATGCTACCGTTTTTTTGTTAACTTTTATGTAATAAAAGTAAAACATTTTTAATAAATATTGACATGAGCACCATTGAGGTATAGAATTATGCCATAAAAGCTGTGGAGGGCTTTATGAGGTTCAAAATTACCATAGCAGTGCTACTTTTGGCACTGACTTTTAGTGTATGCGGGGTTGGAATTTATGTTTCTATATCAGACAATTCTGATATAGACGAACCAGCTGTAGACTACTCATTTAAGGTAATGAGCTTTAATGTCCGCACATTAAGCATAGATTTGAATAGGAATCCCAATGACGATATACCACTGCGTGCGCCTCTTATAATCGAGCAGATAAATGATGAGAACCCTGATTTGATTGGTTGTCAAGAGTGGACATTTGTTCATGAGGTTAATATTGCAAAGCCTCTTGAAGAAAAGTATGGTTATTTTGCAGTAAGTCGAGATGGCTCTCCATTTGGCGAAATGGGCGCGATATTATATAAGAAAGAGCGCTTTGAGTTGGTAGAAAGCTCCAATTTTTGGCTATCTGACACCCCTGAAGTTATCAGTAAAGGTTGGGATGGTGGATGCCATAGAATATGTACAACTCTTATTCTAAAAGACTTAAAGAGTGGTAAAAACATACAATTTAGCAACACCCATTTGGATAATGCAGGTGTTGAAGCTCGTGAAAAGGGCACTAAAATGGTTGTAGATAAGGTTGTAAATAGTGAACTTCCAGCCATTCTTGTAGGGGATTTTAATTATAATACAGACAATTACAATTACAGATATTGCATTCAAAATATGGATGATGCAAGACTCATCGCTCCAGAACTCATTATGACGGCTACATATAATGGTTGGGACGATGGAGCTATTTTAGGAGGAAAGCCAATTGACCACATTATGCTTTCCAAGGATGATTTTAATGTAAGAAATTACAAAGTATTAAATTACAAATCACAAGGTTTATTTGCATCTGATCACTTCGCTATTGTATCGGTATTAGAAGTTAAATAATAATGTAATACAAAAACAAAGGCGACTCAAACGAGTCGCCTTTTTGTTTTAGGTTGCTGTTAAGCTTCAATCTTATATACCTTTACAGAGTGTCGATTAAGCTTTACTGTGAGCCTATCGGCGATATTTTGCTCTTCATTGCTCCAAAGGTCGGTTACCTTATATTCTGTGCTAAAGGGCAATCCATAGGCTTCTAAAGCTTTTAGAGAGCAAGTAGCTGTTCTGCTTCCACCAGCTTTATTAAAGAAACATAGGGCAAATGAGCCGTCTGCAAGGGGTTTTAGGAGAGTATCAACTCTACCTTTCTTTATGCGTCTACATTGTATACCAAGTGGATCTTGGTTTACAGCAATGAGATTCTTATTTGTTACAATGCTCAATACTTCAGGAGTAATCTTTCTCAAGTCATTGCCAAGTATCAAAGGAGATGCCATCATACACCATAAAGAGAAGTGAGCTACATTTTCGTCGTAGGTAAGGTTGCCATTGCCTACTTCTAACATGTCAGGATCGTTCCAATGTCCTACGCTTGCGTACTTGTCAAGCTTAACATTATGACGATACATATAGTTTATCATCCATAGCCAATCAGGACGGATATCTGGTGTGGTGCGCCACAAGTTACCAGCTGTTGAACCCCACTTATAAGGCATATTCCAGCCCCATTCACACAAAGAGAAAACGATAGGTTTTTCGGGCGAATTGGTATCCATAGCTACCTTTTTAGTGGCATTTCTCAACTGCTTGCCCATGTTTTGATATTGTAGCATTGCACTATCAGCTCTGTTTCCAATAGGGTTGAATAGTCTAATTTTGTTTTCACCTTTTTGTAGTAACACAGGAACTTGGAAGCGCGCTGTATTGTTCCAATGCTTTTGAGAGGGGAAATCTATCATATATACTTCGCCATCATTTACTTTTGCCATCAAGCATTTTGCATATCTGCCTTTTTTGCGAATGTCAATGGTTAGGATATATTCGCCATCTTCTTGAGCAATAACACTATTGAACTCAATAGCGCCAGAGTTGCCATCAAGACCTGTTACGCGATAACCACTTGGTGCGACTTTATCCTTCCATAGTTTTGCATATCCAAACAATTTTGCATCTTTTACAGAATAAAAATCAGCTTCCTTTTCACCCTTTTTAGATACAGAGATACCATATACCCAAGGTGCATATGGAGAGATTTTTATGTGGTGGCAGTAGTCATACTTAAAGTATTCTATGCCCCATTTTGCAAAGGTTAAGGCATCTTGCTTTTCGTGATAAAGAGTGCCTGGTAAGTCTTCACAGGTTTCGGTACCATTGGATGAGTAGATACCTACTTTTAGTCCAAGGTCATTTATCTTTTTGACAAGAGCAGGGATACCATGAGCAAAGGTTGTAAGATCACCTTGAAGATTGCCATCTGCATCACGAAGGCTACTATGCCAGTTGTCATCAAGGTTAACATAGGTGTATCCTGCATCCTTTAATCCACTATCTACCATAGCCCTTGCTGTGTCATAGATAAGGTCTTCGTCGATTCTGTTTTTGAAGGTATTCCAACTGCTCCAGCCCATAGGTGGAGTGAGAGCTACGCCATTATCATAGGGTGTAGGATCATATATTTCGGTTACACTTTCGCGTAATCCAAATAGTTTTTTTAGGTAGTAAATGGGACACATTCCATTGCGCTTCATAGTAATTCTCCTTTTAATTAGGTTTTCTCAATATATGTTTTCCGTTGTTATATTCATTTATTAAAGCACGATATTCTTCTTGAGATATGGTTATTACATAGCCATGACGAGGTGTGAATGGAAGGGAATAATCGCCTGTCATGTGTAGTGGTACAAAGGTTTCAAAATCAGTGGTTTCGTAAAGAACATAGTTTACACCCCACCAGCCACCCCAGTGTAGGTCAGCCATAACAATCCATTTATCTTGGTCAATGAGCTTGAATGCATTGGAGCCTTCGCACATGATGGTGCTTACTTCCTTGGTGTCTTGATAGCCATACATCAAGGATTTTGAAGAAACCATTTTGATGCCTTGGTTTGCGCTTGTTTTGTAGAACAATCTATAGGTGTCGCC
>JAFXIB010000079.1 GCA_017533505.1 Clostridia bacterium
GATAATTACCCTTCGGGCGATAATTACCTTTGCGCTATCGCTCCAAGGCGATAACTACAAAAAACTTTGTTTTTTGCGTTAAGGATAAAAGAATATATTAGAGAGTAAAGTTACTTTTAGCACTCTTAATATGCTCTATCCACAACGCAAGCACTTGTGCTTGTATTTCACGCCGAACGAAGTGAGGTATTTCTCGCTCTCGCAAGGGCGAGAGTAGTTATCGCCGAGCGCAAGCGAGGTAATTATCTTGCGAATGCAAAATGGGGCTTTTTACCACTTTTTTGAGTGTTAAATGTGCCAATAAAAAAACTTTGATTTTTGGCAAAAAAGTTTTCAAAATTATAAGGACTTTTCATTTTTTTTGCGTATTATACTGCGTGCAAACAAGAACAAATGTTCGCAAAAATCAAATATAAATCATAGGAGTATATAAGTACATGGCAAGATGTAGAATGTTATCTGAAGCAATTATGCGTAGCGAAATCTATTTGAGTATGACGCTGGGCGCACAAATATTATATGTTCAGCTTTGTGTTGAAGCTGATGACGAAGGTTTTGTTGGTAGCGCACAGCGTACCGTAAGGCTTTTGGGTGTCAAAAAGGCTTCACTCAAAGAGCTGATTGACAACAAATTTTTGTTAGTTTTTGAAAAAAGTGGAGTGTCAGTTATAGCCCATTGGTGCATTCACAACAAGATAAAAAAGAACAGAATTCGCGATACAATTTATCAAGAAGAAAGGTCAAAAATCTTCCTAAACAAGCAAAATATCTACGAAATTGGCTCTCAAGCACCACAAAACCCCCAAAAAGACACCCCAACAACCAAGACAAAAACACATACAAAATCTAGGCAAATTGTGGGACAAAATTTGGACAATTTGTCCGACCAAGTTAAGTCAAGTGAAGTTAAGTCAAGTGAAGTTAAGTCAAGTGAAGTGAGTGTAAGTCAAGTTAATGGAGATGAGCGCTCTATGGAAGTGCGCGACAATGTCGCCACTATCCAAGAGCTACAAGGTCTATGCGACCTTGAAATGGATACCACACCCATTTATTCATTGGATGAATATAAGAGTGCGCTTCGCGCACGGAGTAACTCTTCATGGGCACAGAAATTCATCCAAACTCTTTCTATGCTCCATAGGCATTATACAAGGCTGATAAAGGGAGCATATGTAGACTTTGACAATATGTCATCGACACATGGTCAAATCATAAAGCAAAACTACACAGAAGAAGAATTGAGTAGCATTTTTAGGAATATTACTGATATCGACTGGGATAAAGAAGTAATTTAGTCGCTTACGCTTGTGAAGGTGCTGGTGTTTCCACATCCACAGCAAAGGACTATGAGCAGGAGCGCCAAGCATTGATTGTTGCCACCGCAGAAGCTATCTCCACCACAACCACCACAGCATAACACGATGAGCAATAGGGCAAGGGTACTATTTTCAAACATATTTACCTCCGACAAATTAAGTGCTTACTTTACAATATGCGCTGACATTCTCAAATGTTACAACATTATAATTTAGACAATCAAAAATACGGGGTGAGTATGGAAAACTTGATTGTCGACCTTGATACACTCGAAGCCATTGAGCAATATTTGCCGTCGAACGCTGACCTATCGGGGATAGGGAGTTTTTACTCGGTATTTAGTGATGTAACGCGCCTAAAGATACTCTCTGCGCTCTCGGTAGACGAGCTATGCGTAAGCGACATAGCCACCATACTTGACATCAACCAAACGACAGTCAGCCACCAACTCAAGTTACTCCGAGATGCAGGCATGGTATCTACGCGCCGTAACGGCAAAGTTATTTTTTATCACATAATCAACAAGTATGTTGAAGAAGCCATGAGTATGGGAGCGAGATATATTTGTGAAATCATAAGATGATTGTACATTCGAGTGAAGTTTTTGCTTACGCAAAAGTGAAGTTGCTTTGCAGTGAAGTTTTTGCTTGCGCAAAAGTGAAGTTGCTTTGCAGTGAAGTTTTTAGCTAAAGCTAAAAGCTGTGGACTTTTTTAGAATTCGAAATGCGAAATTCGAAATGCGAAATTGCTTCATTCCGTTACACTCCACTCACAAGGTGTTAGAGAGTAGAGTTGTTGTTCACTCTTGGTATATGCTCTTATCCTTAACTTTTAGCTTAAGCTAAAAACTTCACTTGTGCTTGCACAAACTTCACTACAAAGTAACTTCACTGCGTAGCAACTTCACTCAAATGCATTTCGCATTTTTGAAAGGAGGTCGCCAAAATAACGCGTTTTTGCATATTGACACGCGCGCACCCATATAGTAAAATATTATCATGGTATACTTAGGAAACGACTGGGATAGCGTTCTCAAATCGGTCTTTGAGTCCGAAACCTATCTCAATCTACGGCAGTTTTTGATAGAAGAATATCGTAATCGTGTTGTCTATCCCGATATGCACGATATCTTCAATGCGCTCAAAGCAACTCCCTATAAAGATGTCAAAGTGGTGATTTTAGGGCAAGACCCTTATCACAATCCGGGCGAAGCACATGGTATGTGCTTTTCTGTCAAGCCTGGTGTAAAGGTGCCACCATCACTACTAAATATCTACAAGGAGCTCAATGCAGACCTTGGCACATATATCCCCAACAATGGATATCTTGTCAGCTGGGCAGAGCAGGGGGTACTACTCCTAAACACCATACTTACCGTTAGGAAAAACAGCCCACTTTCTCATAAGGGTAAGGGCTGGGAGTATGTTACCGACTCCGTTATCAAGGCACTAAACGATAGGCAAGACCCAGTCATCTTTTTGCTTTGGGGAGCACCAGCAAGAGCCAAAAAAGCGCTCATAACCAACCCCCAACACATCGTACTTGAAAGTGTACACCCATCACCACTTTCAGCACATCATGGCTTTTTGGGATGCAGACATTTTTCAAAAACCAATGCAATTCTAAAAGAAATGGGAAAAACACCCATTGACTTCCAAATAAAAAACATCTAAGGAGCGACCTAAATGGATTACGAGAAGAATGTAATGTCACGCGTAAGGTGGATTAAGGAGCTACTTGCCGAGTCCGGCGCAAAGGGCGTAGTGCTTGGCATGAGTGGTGGCAAGGACTCTGTCCTTGTTGGTATCCTATGCCGAATGGCAACCCCCAATGTAACTGGTATAATAATGCCTTGTCAATCCAAACGCAACTATGGCGAAGACCGTGACCACGGACTTATGATATGTGAGCAATACGACATCAAGGTACTTGAAGCCGACCTAACCAAGGCGAAGGAAGCGCTGGAAGAAATCCTTATTCCCCTTGATGAATCACAAACGCCCATGGCATACGCAAATGTCAACCCCAGACTCCGTATGATAACGCTATATAACTATGCACAGCGCAAGGGCTATCTTGTAGCCGGCACTGGCAACCGTAGCGAAAAGACCATGGGATACTTTACCAAATGGGGCGATGGCGCATGTGATTTCAATCCAATAGGCGACCTTACAGCAACCGAAGTAATCGAGATGCTCTACTATCTTGATTGTCCCAAGTGCATCATGGAAAAGGCACCATCAGCTGGACTATTTGAAGGACAGACTGACGAGCAAGACATGGGCATCACCTACAAAGAACTTGACACCTATCTACTCACCGGCGAAGCCACCAAAGAAGTCAAAGAAAAGGTGGACAGCGCAGAAAGAAGGTGTGAGCACAAAAGGACTATGGGACGCGTTTTCCCAAAATAAACGAATTATATACTTCGCAATACTTCGTAAAAGTCAATAGCTCTGCAGGGCGCAGTAGGTTTACTACAGCAACCCTTTGAGCTATCGCCATTTACTCGTCTTGCTCGTATCTAATCCGTTTATTCCGTACAACGGACTATGTGAGTGAATAGTAGGGCGCAGTAGGTTTACTACAGCAACCCTTTGAATTTTTTGCTTTTCGCGTAGAGCTCGCATCTAATCCGTTTATTCCGTACTACGGGCTATGTGCAAGAATGGCAGGGCGCAGTGAAGTGAAGTTTTTGCTTACGCAAAAGTGAAGTTTGCTGTGGCA